>RFQW01000114.1 GCA_009924765.1 Planctomycetota bacterium
CCAACGCCGGTGCACATGGTGAAGCGACTGTCGCCGCTGCAGATGCAGGGCGCGGTGGTGCTGCAGTACCAGCAGTGCCGCAACTGCCACGCGCTGGATGGCCAGGGCGGCATGCGCGGCCCCGATCTGGCCGATGTGGGCAGCCGACTGAGTTGGGATCAGCTGGTGCGTCAGGTGCAGCAGGGTGGCGGCAACATGCCGGCCTACGGCAAGACGCTTTCGAGCGCGGAGACCGTTGCGCTGGTGGCGTTCCTGCAGAGCTGTCGCACCGATGGCACCGGGCCTTCCACGATTCCAGGAGCGCTTGAGCGCGCCACGTCGCCGGATCTTCCGCCGGTGGCCGTGCCGCCCGTGGGCGAGTGAGCAGCATGGGTGCCGGCGTGTGGTCGGCATGGAGCGCGCCCGGCCTTGCGGTGGTGCCACTGTGCGCGGCCGTGATCGTGTATCTGCGTGGATGGAACCGGCTTCGGCGCGTGGAGCCGTGGCGGTGGACCGCGGTTCGACCAGTCTGCTTCGTGGCCGGCGTTGCGCTGATCGGCATTGCGCTGTGGTCGCCGCTCGATGCGCTGGCCTCGCGGCTGCTTGCGGCGCACATGACGCAGCACATGCTGCTTGCCATGGTGGCGCCGCCGCTGCTGCTGCTGGGGTGGCCCTTTTCGCCGATGCTGCTTGGCCTGCCGCAGTGGGTTTCGCGCGATCTGCTTGGGCCGTTGCTGGGATCGCCAGGCATGCAGCGCGCGGCACGCTGGCTGGTGCATCCGCCGGTGGCCTGGGTGGTGGCGGTGGTCACGGGTTGGGTGTGGCACTTTCCGTTCGCCTACGAGTGGGCGTTGCAGAGTGACCGTGCCCACGCGCTGGAGCATGCGTGCTTTCTGTGGAGCGGTTTGCTGTTCTGGTGGCCCGTGGTGGAGCCATGGCCGTGGAAGGGCACGTGGCCGCGCTGGTCGATGGCGTTCTATCTGCTGAGCCGATGTGGCGAACACGCTGGTGGCGGCCATCCTGGCCTTCGCACCGGGCGCCATCTACGGCGTGTATCGCGACACCGCACCCGCGATGGGCGTGGATGCGCTGGTCGATCAGCAGCGTGCCGCAGCCATCATGTGGCTGCCGGGTTCGCTGCTGTATCTGGTGCCTGCGGTCGTGATCATCGTGCATGCGTTGTCGCGCAAGCGGCCGCGCGTGGCGCTTTCGCTGCCGGTGGTTGGGCAGGCGCGCCGGGCGCCATGGGATGCCACGCGCGTGCCGGTGCTGGGTGCGCTGCTGCGATCCGCCAATGGCCGACTTGCGGTGCGATTCGTCATGCTGGGTTTGGCCGCGCTGGTGGTGCTCGACGGCCTGCTTGGGCCGCGTGATGCGGCCACCAACATCGCGGGAACCTGGCCGTGGACGCACTGGCGTGGCGCCGCTGCGGTGGGCATGGTGGTGGCCGGCAATCTGGCATGCCTTGGTTGTCCGTTGATCGCGCCTCGCACGCTGCTTCGCCGCTGGATCACGCCAACGCGACGCTGGCCCTCGTGGCTTCGAACCAAGTGGATCGCCGCGGTGGCGGTGCTGGCCTGGCTGGTGGCGTACGAGGCGTTCGGCTGGTGGGACAGTCCGCTGCTGACAGCCGGACTGATCATCGGACTGCTGCTGGTGGCCACGGTGGTCGACCTGCTGTTCGAGGGCGCAGCCTTCTGCCAGTGGATGTGCCCGATCGGTCAGTGGAACATGGTGATGAGCGTGGCCTCGCCCACGCAGGTGACCATCCGTGATCCGCAGGTGTGCGAGCGCTGCACGACGCAGGATTGCCTGCGCGGTGGGCCGCAGGGGCCGGGATGCGGCACCTCGCTGTTCCTTCCGCGCAAGGTGGGTGCGCTCGACTGCACCGCATGCATGGACTGCGTCACCGCATGTCCCCACGACAACGCGGGCGTGCTGCTGAAGGTTCCATTCATGGAACTTCAATCCGAGGCGAGCCGCTCCGTGATCGGCCGCTGGATCGAGCGTCCGGATCTGGCTGCGCTGCTGCTGGTGCTGGAGTGTGGCGCGCTGGTGAATGCGGCACTGATGACCGAGCCGCTTGTGGCGTGGGTCGGCTCGTGGCAGCCGCTGCCGTGGCGCGCAGCCACGGTGGCGCTGATCACGCTGCTTGCCATGGTGGCTGTGGCCGTGCCGGTGCTTGTCGCCGCCCGCGTGGGTGCCTGGATGCGTCGTGAGGCGTTCGTGCATCGCCTTGCACGCATGGCGTTCGACCTGCTTCCGATCGGCACAGGCATGTGGCTGGTGCACTTCGGGTTTCATCTGGTCACGGGATTGTCCTCCGCGCTGCCGCCGCTTCAGCGCGCGGCGCGTGATGGCGCAGCGCTGGATCTTGGCGAGCCTGCGTGGGCCGCCAACTGCTGCGCGCAGGTTCCGCAGTGGCTTCTGCCGGTGATGCTGTGCGTGCTTGCACTGGCGCTGCTGGTTTCGCTGCAGCTCGCGTGGAACCGCGCGTCGCGCGTGGAGGCATCGGGTGTGCAGCGATCCGGTCGGGTGCTGGTGCGCTGGTTGCCGGATGCGTTGGTCGCGCTCGGTTGGTGGGCACTGGCCGCCTGGATCGTGCTGCAGCCCATGCAGATGCGGGGATTGCTGTCATGAAGTGGCCGGCCTGCTGCGTATTGCTTGCGATGGGTTTCGCACACGGCGCCGCGGCCGATGGTGGGGTGCCGATCATCTCGCTGCAGGGTGCGCATGGGCGTTGCACGCTGGTGATGCAGCCGGCGCAGGCGGTGGTGGGGCCAGTCGTGTTCGAGGTGCTCGGCGCAGGTGATGCCGTCGTTCAGGTGACGCTGCTCGAGGCGTCGGCCGGCAGTGCCACCCCGGTGCCGTTGTTGCGCGATGCAACGATGGGGCATTGGCGCGGCGAGACGCGATTTGACGCCGTTGGTGCATGCGATGTCACCCTCGCATGGGGTGACGCGTCGCGCGGTACCGCACGCGTGTCGGTTGCGCCGGCGCCCGCGCCCTGGCAAGCGCAGTGGCCGTGGCTGTTGGCATGGATCGCGCCCGGAGCGCTGCTGGTGCTGCGGCAACGGTCGCTCCGCCGTCGCATCTACACTGCGCGCACGCCTCATGTCTGAAAGTCTTCCACCATCGCAGTCGCGCGCGCCGGCCGAGGAGCGGGAGCTCTCGCTGCTTCTGCTGGATGCATCGGGCTGCGTGCGTGGTGTGAGTGCGGCTGCGGTGCGACAGTTGGGTCGCAGTGCGCAGCAGTTGCAGGGATGTCGGCTCCACGAGGTGTTTCGTTCGGGCACAGGCACGGCGCTGAAGTGGATCGCCAGCCTGGCGGAGTGTCCGGAGCCGCCGCCGCCGCGATGGATGGAACTCGAAGCCGTTCGTCAGGATGGCACCGAGATCGGCTTCGACGGCGTGCTGTACGCGATCGCCACGGGGTCCAGCGCCGAGAACGAGTGCGTGGCCGGCCTGAAGATCCGGCCCAGTGCAGGCCTGGTGGTGAAGAGCGAGCTGCTTGCGGCGCAGCGCGAAGTGCTCGCGATGGTCTCCTCCGGGGCCGGCCTCCGTGAGACGCTTCTTGCCGTGGCTGCTTTCGCGGAACGCGTGATGCCGGGCGAGATCTTCTGCATGGTGTCGACGGTGACCGATGCAAGGGTGTTCGAACGCGGCGTGTGTCCAACGCTGCCCGACGAGATCGCCACGCTGCAGGCCGGGCACGCGGTTGGCGATGCGTGGTCGCCTGGCACGCTGTCTGCACAGAGTGGCGAAACCGTGGTGGCCGCCGATCTGCAGAGCGTGGCGGCGTGGCAGGGCTTCGCCGAGCGCCTGCAGCGACATGGTCTGATTGCCGTGTGGTCGCTGCCGATTCGACAGGGCCCAAACAGCCAGGTTCGTGCAGTGCTGGAATTCCTGCTGCCGATGCGCCGGCCGCCGGCGAAGATCGAACTCGCGTTGATGGACGAACTCGGCGAACTGGTGCACCTGGCCACGGACCTGCATCAGGTGGCCACTGACCTTGCCGAGCGCTCCGCTGCGCAGCGCACCGCCGAGGAGACCGCGCAGCAGCGTGGCGGCCTGATCGACGCCATGCTGGACGCCACCATGGATGCGGTGATCAACATCGACATCCGCGGCCACATCACGCTGTGGAATCGCAAGGCCGAGACGCTGTTCGGCTGGAGCGCCGCCGAGGTGCTGCATCAGCCGCTGTCGAAGTTCATCATTCCGCCTGAACTGGTCTCGGCGCACGAAGAGGGCATGAAGCGGTTCCGCGAAACGGGACATGGCCCGGTGCTCGGTCGCCGCATCGAGATCACGGCCATCGATCGCGGTGGTCGGCGCTTTCCGATCGAGCTTTCCATCAACAAGGTGCTGGGCCCGGTGCCGTTTTTCAGCGCCTACCTGCGCGACATCTCGGAACGCCGTCGCGCCGAGACTCTGGTGAAGGAGAGCGAGCAGCGCCTGAAGCTTGTCGTGGACGCGATCGCCGACGGTTTCTGGGATTTCCGGCTGGATGGTGCCGGCAGTTTCATGAGCGATCGGTGCGCCACCATGCTGGGCTATCCGGCCGGCACGGCGCCGGTGGTTCCGCCGCCCGACCATCCGTGGGTGCATCCCGACGACCGTGCCGCGGTGCGCACGGCGTGGGAAGACCATCTGAACGGCCGAACGTCGCGCTACGAGTGCGAGCATCGACGGTTGCACGCCGATGGCGGCTGGCGCTGGGTGCTGGACCGCGGCAAGGTGGTGGAACGCGATCCGCAGGGGCGCGTGCTGCGCATCTCGGGCATGCAGGCCGACACATCCGATCGTCGCGCGCTGGAGGCCAGTCTGGGCAGCGCGGAGCGGCTGGAGTCGCTGGGCCTGATGGCCGGCGGATTTGCCCAGGAACTGGATTCGCTGCTGTCGGTCATTCGCGCACATGCCTCGCTTGCCAGCGTGACGCCCGACACCGCGCCAAGCGTGATCGAGAGCCTGGAGGTGATCCAGGTCTCGGTGTCGCGCGCCAAGTCGATGGCACAGAGCCTGCTCGGACTGGCACCGGACGACGCGGTGGATCACGCGGAAACCGTGTCCTGCATGGAAGTGGTGCGCCGCACGCTGCAGTTGCTGCGAAGCACGCTGCCGCGCACGGTGGAGGTGGTGGTGGAGGATCTCTCGGGCGGCCGCGACACGGTTCGCGTGGATGCCGCGCGTCTGCAGCAGTCGATCATGAACATGCTGCTGCGCGGGTGCGAGGTGCTTGCGCAGTCGGGCCGACTCACGCTGCGCATCTCGGAGTGCGGCGGCGCCTCGGGGCCATGCCTGCAGATCGCCTGCATCGATCATGCGACGCCGCTCACCGTCGACGCACAGGCGCATGCATTCGAGGCACTTGGCGCGGACGGTGCGCTGCTGGGTCGCACGGCGCTGGGCATGGCCGCCGTCAAGCGCTTTGCAGAGTCGGCCGGCGGTGCGGTGCGCGCGCAGGTGGTGGGTGATGCCAACCAGATCGCGCTTGAACTTCCGCTGCAACTGGTGGGTGGTGGCGAGCGTGGTGCCAAGGTGGTGCTGTGGGAAGAGCATCCGCTGCTGAAGCCCATGCTCGTGGAGGCCTTCGCGGCGGCGGGCCATCGCGTGACCGCGATCGAGCGTGAAGGTGACCTGCTCCAAGCGCTGCGCCGGTTCGGTCGTGGTGCGGTGCTGGTGCTGGACGATCGGCACTGGCACGGATCGCTGCCGCAGCAGATCCAGGATCTTGCCAATTCGCCTGATGCCGTGAGCGGCGTGGTGGTGCTGATCGATCGTCAGCCTTCGGCGGCGGCCGAGCCGGGCATCACCTGGCTTCGCAAGCCCTACGCGCTGGAAACGCTGCTTGCCACCGTGGCGCGCGTGGCCGCGGATGGTGCGGCCACTTCGTAGCATGTCGGCCCGCGCATGACCGACTGCACCACTGTCCTGAATGTGGAGGCCTTCGAGGCGGAAGCTGCACGCAGTCTTCCGAAGGTTGC
>RFQW01000115.1 GCA_009924765.1 Planctomycetota bacterium
AGGGATGTTCACCGAGTCGAAGTACATGTTGATGTTCGACACGCCGCCGGAGCACAGGTGGCAGTAGCTCATGACCGTGCCGCTGGTGCGCTGCGTGCAGGCGCCCAAGCCCGAACCATCTGACAGGTAGCAGTCATCCACGCCGATCTCGTGGGTGTGCAGCGCGCTCATGTTGTGGCCGATCTCGTGGCTGGTGACGATGATGTCCCAGTTGCTGCTGCTGCGCTGCTGCTGCGCGAGATGACCGGGTAGGGGAAGGTGCCGTTCAGGTTGGCGCACACCGAGTAGCCGTAGCCGCTGCCCGTCGTGCTGGCGCACACCTGGCTGAGCCACGCCACGCCGCCGCCGAGCGAGCGCGCGGAAAGCAGGGTGGCCAGCGACCGTGGCTGCGCACGCATGTTCGTGTTCCAGTACGTGCGGAATTCGGTCAGCTGCGACGATGTGCCGCTGGCGATCGTCCACGGATCGGTGGTGGTCCACCAGCGCAGGTAGCAGATGCTGGGGCGCACGTTGAAGTCGCTTGTGTAGATGTCGTTGATGCCCGCGAACAGCGTGGCCACGTAGGCGCTGGCAGTGGTGGTGTTGCCCGCGAACTTCGCGAGCAGTTCCTGATCGGTGTCGACCGCGATGGGCAACTGGCGGCACGCCGCGGCGGCGAAGCCGGACATGGGCGGTTCGTCGTCCTGCAGCCCCTCCTCGATGGCGGGCGGGTTCTCGCACACGAACGGACCGATGGGCAGTTGCAGGGCATCGGCGATCATCGGCGCATCGCCGCCAGCGGGATCGCCGGAGCTGATCACTTCGGTGCGTCCGTTGAAGCGGATCCAGCCGTGCAGGCCGGCATCGGACTTCGAGATGAACGCGGAGGAGTTGGGGAAGCCTGCCACGGTTCCGCGCCACGCGGAGATGGTGGGCAGCGGCAGTTCACGTTCGATCGCCTGGCCGTTGGCGCCCGCCTCCATCACCACGATGCGCGCGTCGCTCGAGAATGCGCCCACGCGCGTGAGCCGAAGGTCGGCCGTGGAGCCATCGGACAGTGGCACCTCATCGAGCCACGCCACGTCGCCGGCTTCCATCGCCGCCCACGCGGCTTCGTTCACGGACAGTTGCATGGCGGGAATCGTTGGGCCCTGAGCGCCATCCGGCAGCGCCGCTGCCAGCGGGATCCCGGTCAGCGGTTTCACGCGTGCTGGCTGGACCACCTGTGCGCCCGAGAAGGCGGTGCCGGTGATCGAAAGTGCCGACAGGACAAGTGTGGCCATCAAGTGGGGCTTCATGCCCGGCAAGATAATCCGGGAAACATGTCCCGCAAGTGTGGGCCGTGAATTTGTTGTGCCTATCGGACGCGGTGTTGTGTCAGGCCTGGGCCAGCGCCAGATGCACCATCGCCTCGACGCCGGTCGCAATGGCGCTGTCGTGGAAGTCGAAGCTGGGGTCGTGCAGCGGGGGGCAGCGTCGGCTCGGTTCATCGAGCCCAAGCACGAAGAAGCAGGAGCGGGCGGCGGCACCGTAGAAGGAGAAATCCTCGGCACCCATCACCGGGTCGCCGAAGTCGCGCACGCGGTCGGCACCGAGCGCGGCGGTAGCCACGCGCTCGAAGCGCTTCACGGCCTGCGGCTCGTTGATCGTGACCGGCGTATTGGCGAAGAACCGCACATCGGCGCGCAGGCCGCGTGCGCGCGCGGTGTGTTCGGCGCACTCGCGGATGCGCCGATGCAGCATCTCCTGCACGGGTTGGCGGAAGCTTCGCGTGGTGCCGCGCAGCAACGCCGTGTCCGGAATCACGTTGAACGCCTCGCCTGCATGCATGGCCGCAACCGTGATCACGGCGGCATCGAGCGGCGCCACATCGCGCGACACGATCGATTGCAGTGCCTCCACGATGGCGCAGGCCGTGAGGATCGGATCCTTGGCCAGATGTGGCCATGCGGCGTGACCACCCGCGCCATGCACGGTGATCTCGAACGCGTCGGCGGCGGCGAGCATGGGGCCGGTGCGGGAGGCCACCACACCCAGCGGGAAGGTTGGCCAACCGTGCAGTCCGTACATCTGATCGATCGCGGGGCCGAGCACGCGTCCATCAAGGCAGCCTTCCTTCCGGTCGGCGCCGTTGCCGCCTTCCTCCGCAGGCTGAAAGAGCAGCGTGACCGGGTTCGGAAGCGCATGTTCCTTCGAGAGTGTTTGCAGCACGCGCGCCGCGCCGAGCACGATGGTGGTGTGCCCGTCATGGCCGCACGCATGAGCGCAGCCCTCAACGCGGCTCTTCCACGCTCGATCGCCATGCTCGTGCATGGGCAGCGCGTCGATGTCGGCGCGAAGGCCGATCGCCTTGGCACCGGGCTTGCCGCCTGGGATGTGCGCGATGGTGCCGGTGCCACCCGCCAGACCGCCGACATGCTGCACGCCGATGGCGGCCAGTTCGCGCTGGATGCGCTTCGCCGTCTCGTGTTCCTGGTAGCCGATCTCCGGATGCTGATGCAGTTCGCGGCGGAAGGCGATGAGCGAGTCCACTTCCTGGGCGATCAGGCTCTGGATGCGCTTCGCGTCGTGCATGGGCACAGGGTAGCGGGGCCGACTGGAAGGCAGCCGCGCAACGCCGCACTCACGATCGCAGCGGCGCCAGGCCCACCTGCACGCGACCCTCGTTCACCGCGGCGAATGCCGCCTTGTCGTGACGGATCAGGCGACTGAGCTGGCTCATGGTCACGCCCAGAATGCCTGCGGCGCCGGCGATGTCGAAGCGGCGCGACACGATCAGGTCCAGCGCCTCGGCGAGCAGGGCGGGATAGTCGTCGTGCTCGGGGTTCACGCTCAACTTGTCGCCCTGTCGGCGCGAGCGCCACAGTTCGGAGATGACCGGGCGATCGCGGTTCACCAGCACGCGCAGTCGCACCGCCAGTTTGCGTCGCAGTCGTCGCAGCGCCTGGCTTCGATTCTGCGCCTGACTGCGACGCTCGGTGCCCGAGGCATCGAAGCCCGTGGGCGTGTGCTGGATCCACACCGCCGTGTCGCGACGATTGCGGTTCTGTCCACCTGGGCCGCTCACGCGTCCGATCTCGATGCTGCAGTGCTTGAGCAGTTCCGCCTCTTCCAGCGAGGCCGGGTGCGGGGCTTGCACCATGGTGAAGCGTTCACTGACGAAGGGCGGGCGGTAGGTCATGCGCGGGAGAGCAGCGAGAAGGGTTCGGCGGACAGGCTGAGTGCATCATGCTCGCCGGCGGCGAGTCGCAGGGCGGCCAGGGCGCCGATCATGGCAGCATTGTCGGTGCAGTGCTGCGCCTGCGCGAGGTGCAGCGATGCGCCGTGATCGCTCGCGACCTTGGCCAGCATGGCGCGCACCGCCTGATTGCGCACCACGCCGCCGCCGGCGATCAGCGAGGCGCTGGGATTGGTCTCGAACGCCCGACGCAGTCCAGTCTCGAGCGCTCGCACCACCGCGCGCTGGAAACTGGCAGCCAGATCGGCCACACGCTGCGCATCAAGCGGTGGTGGGGGCGGCCGCGGCGGACGATTCGGCGCGCTTGGCACGCCGCGCACCGCATACAGCACCGCGGTCTTCAGTCCGCTGAAGCTGAAGTCGGCGCTGCCCGCGAATCGACCTCCCTCGAAGGGGAACGCCTGCGCGTTGCCGGTGACGGCGGCGCGCTCGATCATGGGACCGCCGGGCCAGCCAAGCCCCAGGATGGAGGCCGCCTTGTCGAACGCCTCGCCTGCCGCGTCGTCGCGCGTGCGGGCGATCACGGTGGCGTGCAGCGCGTCGGGCATCGAAAGGATGTGCGTATGTCCGCCGCTCGCCACCAAACCGATCGCGGGGTACGCGGGGGGCGAGTCGTTCAGATGGCACGCGGCGAGATGCGCCTGCACATGATCCACGCCAAGGAACGGCTTGCCGATGGTCCACGCGAACGCCTTGGCCGCGCTGGTGCCCACCAGCAGCGAGCCGATCAGGCCCGGTCGATGGCCCGCAGCCACGGCGGCCAGGTCGCTGGGTGCGACGCCCGCCTGCTGCAGTGCTGCACGGATCGCGGGCGTGAGTTTTTCAAGATGCGCGCGGCTGGCCAGCTCGGGCACCACGCCGCCGAATTCGGCATGCACGGCATCCTGCGTGATCACGGTCTCGCTGCGCACCAGCATGCGGCCTTCGCGCAGTTCCACCACCGCGGCGGCGGTTTCGTCGCAACTTGTCTCCAGCGCCAGGATGAGCTGCGATGCGGGCACCCGCGCATCCTAGAATCATTCCTCCATGGAAACCGGACTCTCGCAGTCGCGCATCCTTTCGGAGCGCTCGATCCTTGTGCAGGTGCGCCTGCCCAGCAGGGACGAGCGCGATCCGCTGGGTGAGTTGCGCGCCCTTGCCGACACCGCCGGCGTGCAGGTGGTTGGCGAGATGCAGCAGAACCTGAAGGTGCCCCGTGGCGCCACCTATCTGGGCAAGGGCAAGGTGGAGGAACTGGGCGCCATGGTGCAGGCGCTCGACGCGAAGGTGGTGGTGTTCGACAACGACCTCTCGCCCAGTCAGGTGCAGGGCCTCGAGGAAGCGATCGGCTGCAAGGTGCTGGATCGAAGCGAGCTGATCCTGGACATCTTCGCGCACCGCGCCACCACGCGACAGGCGCAGTTGCAGGTGGAGATCGCGCAGCTGCAGTACACCGCACCGCGTCTGCGCGCCATGTGGGCACACCTTGGGCAGGTGACCGGCGGCGCGCCCGTGGGCGTGGGCACGCGCGGCCCGGGTGAGCAGCAGCTGGAAATCGATCGTCGACTGGTGAAGGTGCGTGTGGATCGCCTGCGGGGCGAACTGGCCGAGATCGCCGGTCGCAAGCAGCGCGAGGTGCACGCGCGACGCACCGAGCACTTCACCGCTGGTCTGGTGGGCTACACCAATGCGGGCAAGAGCAGCCTGTTCAACGCGCTCACGCGCGGCGGAGCCTTCGCCAATGACCAGTTGTTCGCCACGCTTGGCACACGCGTGGAACAGTGGAACCTGCGCGGCGGAAACAGCTGCATGCTGAGCGACACCGTGGGTTTCATCCGCGACCTGCCGCACCATCTGGTGGCCAGTTTCCGCAGCACGCTGGAGGATGCGGTGCATGCGCACCTGCTGCTGGTGGTGCTGGACGTGAGCGATCCGCGCGCCGAGAACCAGCTGGAGGTGGTGGAGCACACGCTGAACGAGATCGGCGCCACCGAGCCTGCGCGGCTGCTGGTGCTGAACAAGGCCGATCGGCTGGAGTCGGCCAGTGCGCGGGATTCCGAGCGCGTGCATCCGCTGTCGTGGTGGTTGGAGCGGCATCCCGATGCGCTTGCGGTGAGCGCGCTCACGGGCGAGGGCCTCGATCGCCTGGCCGAACAGGTGCTGGAGCGTCAGAAGGGCGCGGTGCGCACGCTGCGCGTGACCGTGCCGCTGCGCGACGCTCGCACGGTCGATTTCCTGGAGAAGCGCTGCCCGGTGCATGCGCGCGACTACCTGGATTCGCAGGTGACGCTCACGGTGGAGATCGGCCGGCGTCAGGTGGACCAGCTGCTGTCGCGCGGCGCGCGCTTCGACATCGAGGGCATTCCGGCGAACGACTTCGTGCGCACGCAGTGGGATGCCCAGCCCGGCAGGCCCGATCGTGGTGTGCCGCCGCACGAGCGCATGGTGGGTGAGTGGTGAGCATCAATCGCCCGCGAGCGTGCGGGCCAAGCAGAAGGGAATGCCTCGATGCGACGATCCGAACTCAATCGTTGGCTCTCTGAACAGCCCGATGCGCAACTGCGCTTCGCGCTGCCGGACGGCACGCTGGTGCCGGCGCACTTTCACGTGACCGAGGTGGCGCGTGTGGACAAGCGCTTCATCGACTGCGGCGGCACGCGTCGCACGCGCAGCGCCTGCATGCTGCAGGTGTGGGTGGCGGATGATCGTGCGCATCGTCTTGCCACGGGCAAGCTGGCCGGCATCGTTCACATGGCGCACGA
>RFQW01000116.1 GCA_009924765.1 Planctomycetota bacterium
GCCGACGCCTGCTTCAGCACGCGCGCCCGCATGGCGAGCAGCGCGGTTTCGAGCTGTGGATCGGTGCCCGTGGCAAGGATCTCGTTCGGGTCCTTGCGCGGCTCCTTCGGTTCCACACCCTTCTCGGGCAACGTGTCGACCGCCGTGCGCAGTTCGGCGAGCTGCTCGAGCTGATCGGGCGTCATGCGGATGCGCAGGTCGGGCACCACACCCCAGTCGTCGCTTCCGGGCTTCTTGTGCACCAGACGGCCCTTCTCGGAGCCCGCTTCGGGCGGCAGCACGTAGTGCTGGGTGGTGACCTTCACCGCCGCCTCCTTGGTGCGGTCCTTCAGTGGCGTCACTTCCTGCACGCTGCCCTTGCCGAAGCTGCGCTCGCCCACGATCACGGCCTTGTCATAGGCCTGCAGGCAGCCGCTCAGGATCTCGCTCGCGCTGGCGCTGCTCTGGTTCACGAGCACCACGACGGGCAGATCCTTCAGCGCGGCGCGATTGGGTTCGGCCGGGCGGCTGCTGGTCTTCTCGCCGAAGCGGTTCTCGGTGCTGACCAGCTCGCCATTCGGGATCCACAGGTTGCAGAAGTCGGTGGCGCTGGTGAGCAGACCGCCGGGGTTGCCGCGCAGGTCCAGCACGATGCCGTTCAGCGTGCGCTGACGACGCATGTCGTCGACCGCCTTCATGAAGTCCTCGAAGCTGTCCTCGTTGAAGCTGGTCAGCCGCACATAGCCGATGCCCATGGCAGGATCGATGTACCAGTCCCAGGTGGGCTGCCCCAAGTCGGTGAGTCCGCTCTTGCGCCAGCCGGTCACGGAGCGCATCTTGATGCTCTCGCGCGTCAGCGGCACATCGATCGGCTTGTCGACGCCCTCGCGCTTGATCGAGAGCGTGACCACGTCGCCCGCCGGCCCGGTGATCAGATCGACCGCGCGGTTGAGCGACCAGCCCGTGGTGCTCTGGCCGTTCACGGCCATGATGCGATCCTGCGGCTTGATGCCTGCGCGCATCGCGGGTGAACCCTCGAGCGGATTGATGATCACGATGTCGCGCTTCTCGTCGTGACGGATCAGGATGCCGACGCCCACGAAGTTGCCTTCCACCTGCTGGCGGAAACGGCGCAGGCGCTCGGGCCAGATGATCTCCGAGTACGGATCCTCGAAGCGTCGCGCGATCACGTTGGTGGCACCATCGCCGAATTCGTGCAGCAGCGCGGTTTCGGGGATGGCCACCGTGGACTCGTTCGCCTTGAGCAGCGTGTTCAGCACCTCGCGGAACAGCACCGCGTTGGCCGCGTCGGCCGGCACCTCGTTCACGCGCTTGCTGGCGTCACCGAGCGCCTTCAGCCACTCGGCGCGCTTGGCGTCGTCGCCCAGACCCGCGAAGGTTTCGCGGCACTCGGGAGTGTTCGCGAGCAGGGTGAGCGCGGACAGGCCGCCTTCGATCAGGGGCTTCCATCCACCGTTCTCGATGTGCTCGGTGGCGGCCTTGCGCAGGCCCTCGCGCAGCATGTACGGCGTGATGCCGTCGAACTGTTCCTTCCAGTCGTTGGCGGCCGCCGGGTTGAACTCGGGGAAGGGCTCGTCGGGATCGTCGCTCTCGGCGTCGGGCTTCTTGGCCTTGGCCTTCGCCTTCGCCTTCTCCTCCGGCGTCTGCGTGGCCTTGAAGCGCTCGCTCTGCATCTTGCGCAGCTCGTGCAGGCGGCGCGGCGCGAACTCAGCCATCAGGGTCACGCGACGGCCGCTCTCGTCAAGCTGGTCGTCGATCTCGCGGAAGCGTGCCTGATCGTTGCTGTCCTCGTAGAGCGCGCGCAGGCGGAAGAGCATCTCCTGCGCCAGCAGCCAGTCGGTGGCCTTCTCGGCTTCGGCGCGGCGCGCATCCGCCTTCGCGGCCATGTCCTTGACCATGGGCGTGGCGAGTTCGGCATTCCACTCCTTGGCGTCGAGCAGGAACTTCAGGTTGGCGGCGGCGATCAGCGCATGCGTGAGGTCATTCCCCTCCATCGCCTTCTGCAGATCGGCGCGGTGCTTGGCGATCGCCTCGTCACGCGCCTTGCCCGCCTCCATGCGATGCTGATCGCGCTGGGCGATCGCGGCCTTCACGGCCTTCACGGCATCGCTGTCGCCTTCGGGCGCCTGCTTCATCGCGGCGTCGAATGCGGCCATGTCGGCGCGCTTGGCGGCCGCCCACGCCGCATCGCTCCAGGTGCCGACATCGGCGCGTACCACACAAGCGAGCAGCAGTGTCGCGGCGAGAGCGAGCGCGTTCTGGATCGGACGGCGTGATCGGTTGTGGAGCAGCATGGATTGGATTCCGTTCCTCTTATACTGGCATGTGGTTCGGCGGATTCATCCGTGAACCGTCCGGAAAGTACGCGATGCAGCGCAAGTCGACGTCCGATTTCCCCGCCACCCCACTGCCACAACGGCGGCCGTTCGAGAAGATCGCGGAGGGCGGCTCGGATTTGGCGGTTGGTTGCTGGGCATCGATCCCCGTCGCCGCCGGCATGGTCGTCTGGCCATATGTGGGCTTGCCGCTGGGTGCGATCGCCGCCATTGGGGCATGCTGGCGCGTTTTTGGGCTGCTTCCAGTGGCTTGGCGCGAGTTGCCCGGGGTGCAGACCTCCGGTTGGGTGCGCATCTGGATGCTGCTGGCGGTGGGCGGAACGCTGATCGGCGCCCTGGCCATGGTCGCGACGCTGTTTGCGACTTTCGGTGCCGAACTTCCGTGGTCTGGCGCCCTTCGAGACCTGTGGCGCACCGTCACGCTGATCGAATTGCTCACGGCCGTTGTGTGGGTGGCCGGCGAGGCGCTGGATCGCGACAGCCGCTGGGCGACCGTGTTGATGGGCGTGGCGGGCATGGCGCTGGTCCTGAGCGCGGGCCTGCAAGTGCTGGTGCAGATGGCGCCCGATGCGCTGCTTCAGAGTCGGCCGATGGCGGTGCTGCTGATCCTGTTCATCACTGGCTCGGGCGTTCTGGGGGTACTGCTGGTGGCGGACGGAGCAAGCCGCGTGATGACGTCGCTGTGCTCGGACTCGCTGGAGGCCGAGTCAGGACCGACGCCGCACCGAGACACGAACAGCTAGCGCTCGACCGCGCCGGAGCCGGTATCAAAAACCTGTTCGGCCAGATCGATGGCACGACCAAGCGCCGCGGACTTGTGCATGGTCTCGCGATATTCGGCGGTGGGATCGCTGTCGAGCACCACGCCAGCACCGGCCTGCAGGTGCATGCTCCAGGGTGCGGCGGCGTGCTTCGTGGTGGGAACCACCATGGTGCGCAGCGCGATGGCCATGTCCATGTCACCGTCGAAACCCGCCACGCCGATGCCGCCTGCGTACGGACCGCGGCGCACCGGCTCGAGCTGGTCGATGATCTGAATGGCGCGGATCTTGGGCGCGCCGGACACGGTGCCCACCGGCAGCGTGGCCTGCAGCGCATCCCAGGCATCCAGTCCCGGTCGAAGCGTGCCCGTGACGGTGCTGGAAAGGTGCATCACGTGGCTGTATCGCTCCACATCCATGCAGCGATCCACGTTGACCGACCCGGCTTCGCAGACACGGCCGAGGTCGTTGCGGCCAAGATCGACGAGCATCGCGTGCTCGGCGCGCTCCTTTGGATCGGCCAGCAGTTCGCGTTCAAGTTGCGCGTCCTGCTCGGGCGACGCGCCGCGCGGACGCGTGCCCGCCAGCGGGCGATTGGTGACCGTGCGTCCGCGCACGCGACAGGCGATCTCGGGGCTGCTGGCCACCAGGATGCAGTCGCGCGCCTGCAGGTACACCTGATATGGACTTGGATTCACGATGCGCAGCGCGCGATACACCTCGAATGGGTCGATGTGGGTGGTGCGCTGCAGACGCTGCGACAGCACGATCTGGAATGCGTCCCCCGCCGCGATCGCCTCCTTGGCGCGGCGCACGGCCTGCTCGAACTGCGCCTGGGTCATGGAACCTGCCATGGGTGGCGAAGGGGCCGCATGCAGGTCGAGCGCGATCTCGCCCGTGGCCAGTGGCGCACCCGGATGCAACATCATGGCGATGGTCTGATCGATCGCCGCATCGGCGGCGGCGCGTGCCGCCCTCTCGCTGCCGTGCATGTCCAGCGGTTCGGCGGCGATGCAGTCCACCACACGCAGCGCATGGTCGAACACCGCCACGCGCCGATACATGCCAAGGTGCATGTCGGGCAGGCCCCGATCATCGCGCGGCGCGGACGCGAACGGCAACGCGCCTGGCTCGAGCCATCGCACCGCATCGAAGCCCACGAATCCCACCCAGCCGCCGTGGAACGCTTCAGGCACGGAACCGCTTCGCACGCAGTTCCAGCCGCTGCCGAGTTGCCGCGGCACCATGAGTGGATTGGGGCTCTCGAACCGCTCGACCGCGGCCCCCTCGCGAAGCACCTCCACCTGGTTGCCGCGCGCGATCACTTCCATCGATGGCCGGGCGCCGAGCATGCTGAAGCGACCCACCGCACCACCCTGCTCCACGCTCTCAAGCAGGAAGCTGGGGGCATCACGCTCATCCGGCGCCACCAGACGGCGATAGGCCAGCACCGGCGTGAGCTGGTCGGAGGGGATCCGTCGACCGTGGATGAGCAGGTTGCCTGCGGGCATCGAGCTAGCGTATCGCGGCGCGCCCGAGCGCCCCGCGCCGCGCGGCGCAGAGCGCGATGGCGATCGCGTCGCTCACGTCGCTCGGCCCCTTCATGGCCCGCAGGCCACACTGCGTCATCACGGCACGGCGAACCTGATCCTTCGAGGCGTTGCCGTTGCCGGTGACGGCGCGCTTCACCTCGGCGGGCGCCAATTCCAGCACGTCCAGATCGGATTGCGCCGCGGCCAGCAGCACCACGCCGCGACCGTGGCCCATGATGATGGCGGTGCGCACGAAGCGCGCATTGCTGAACACGCCCTCCACCGCCATGCGGTCGGGCGCGAGTTCGGCGATCACCTCGGCGAGTTCCTGATGCAACTGGCGCAGACGCGCAGCAAGTGAACCGGTGGTGCGGATGCGCAGCACGCCAGCCTCCACCAGCTTCGGCTCAAGACTGCGTGGCGGCACCTGCACGCAGGCGTACCCGGTTCGCCGAAGACCTGGATCGATGCCGAGCACGCGCATGGAGGCGAATGCTACGGCTGCTCCGACGCGCGGATGATCACGGTGACGGCGCTGCCCTCGGGCGGGATGTCGTCGGTGCGCGCCTTCCAGCTTGCCGGCGCCACATCCACCTTGTCCGGGATCACCGTGCGCATGGCCACCACCTCGTCACCGAAGGTGACCAGCCCCACGATGCTGCCGCTGTCGTCGGCGGCGTAGCGTTCCGATCCATCAGGCAACCGTCGGAAGCGGCTGCCCGCGAACACGAAAGCCGGCGCGGGCTGTGCCGGATCCGGACGCGTGTTGACCATCCACTGCGCGAGCGGCTGCGTGTGCTCGCCGGTCGCATCCACCCAGCGGACCAGCACCTGCACGGGTTCGCCCTGAGGCTGGATCAACTGCAGCGCGCCTGATCGATCCACCGACCACGCACCGGGCGTTCCGGCCTGCACGCCCGCGGCGAGCAGTGCGGCGTGCTCGAATTCGATGTGCGGTGCGGTGACGACGTGGCGGTAGCTTTCGTAGGCGTCGCAGAGCCGGTGACCTTCGTCGAGGGTCGGCGCCATCCGACCACTCGGTTGCAGGCGGATCGCGGCGAACAGCGTCAGCGTCGCGGCGAGCGTGCGCGTATCGGCTTCGACGGCGCCGGGGTTGAGGAAATAGGTCCATTGTCGCGGTGACTTGCCGCGGCGACGACGGACCGGATGTTCGTCGCGCACGTACGAGCGATACAGCTTGCGGACGCGATCCTGCGTGAGACCCGTCCAATTGCAGATCGTGCGCGTGCGCGCCTCGAGCCCGATGAGGCGGAACGCCAGGTCGTGACGCAAGCGGTCGCGGCTGTAGC
>RFQW01000117.1 GCA_009924765.1 Planctomycetota bacterium
AGCGAGGTCACCTTCTTCGCATCCACGCGCGCATCGAGCGGCGTGGTGGGCTGTGCCAGCAGAGAGTCGCCGGCCGCTGCTCCCGAAGGTGCGCTCTGGCAGTGAAGGATCGCGATCAAGGGCAGGACGAACATGGGCATCGACATGTCGCGATTGTATAAATGCGAGCGTGCGTGCTGCTGTCGACAAGTTGATTCGCGCCCGTTTCGGATATCCCTTCGTGCATGGACTCGTGCGGCACGACGCGCGCCATGTGTGCAACGCTGATCGCTTCCGCGATGGCGGCGGTGGCGCACGCGCAGTCTGGTGAGGAGGCGCCTCAGGCATCACCGCAGGCGCTGTTCGCGTTGCCATTGCGCATGGACAGCGGCGCCCTCGCCTCCTCCGGCGTGTATTGCCATGATCGCAGTCCTGGGTGCGCCTCGCCCGGGCCCGTGCTGCCCATCGGCACCAATTTCTGGCAGGAGCGCAAGTTCACGGGCGACTGGGGCGGATTGCGCACGGCGCTCAGCGACAGCGGTGTGTCGGTGCATGCCACCAGCACCACCGATCTTTCCACGGTGGTGAGCGGCGGCCAGCGACAGGGATTCCTCATGCCCTATCTGGTCGACGTGAACGCGGCGCTCGACACCCAGCGACTCGGCTTGTGGGAGGGCGGCCGCGCCTTCATCGATTTCCAGCAGGCAGGCTGCACGCAACTGGCGTCGAACTACGTGCCAGACTGGTGGGGCTGGGATTCGCTGAACCCCTACACGCAGAACTACACCGAGTTGGCGCAGTACTGGTATCAGCAGTCCTTCGCCGATGGTGCGTTGAAGCTGAAGTTCGGCAAGATCGACGCCAACGCGGACTTCGCGGTCAGCTACACGGGCAGCAACTTCATCTCGCAGGCCGCCTATCAACCCGGCACGCTCGCCCTGGATCTGCCCACCTATCCCAATCAGGCGGGCGGCGGCGAGGTGCTGTTCGAGCCGGTGCAGGGCCTTCAGGGCAAGTTCGGCTTCTTCGACGGCAGCACGAACTACTACAACGCGGACACCGGCGGTCTTGGCGCGCAGACGGGTCGCACCGGCCTCGCATCCTTCCTGTGGGAGAACCCGGGCAGCTACTTCCTGGTCGCGGAGGGCGGTGGATCCTGGACCGCCGACGATCTGAGCGGCAACGTGGCCGCAGGATGGTGGCAGCAGACCGGCGAGAGCTACGGAACGGGCGTGGATGGAACGCAGGCCGTGCAGGGACCATGGGGCCTGTATGCGTCGTTCTCGCAGGACCTGTTCAAGCCCGAGGGCGGCACGCCACATGAAGCACTCACCGCCTTCGGTCAGTTCGCATGGAGCACGCCCGAGACCAATCCCGCGCAGTGGTCGCTGATGGGCGGTCTGTCATGGCAGGGCATCCTGCCCGGCCGCTCGCAGGACACTGCAGGTCTGCTCACCGCGTGGACCCAGTTCAGCAACGAGCCGTCGATCACCACCTCGGCGGGCGTGGGCGAGTTCATGTTCGAGGCTTTCTACAACGTGCAGGTCACGCCGTGGCTTGGCATCCAGCCCGATGTGCAGTTCGTGAACCAGCCCAGCAGTGTGCCGAGCGCCAGCGTGCCCGATGCGGTGATTCTCACGGTTCGCGTTGCGATCGCGTTCTGACCAGCGTGTCTCGACGGCGATTTCGGGTATCCCTCTCTCCCATGTCACGCCGTGTGCATGCGCCGACGCCCTGGATGACGCTGCTGCTCGTCACGCTTGCGCGTGCACAGCAGGATGCCGCGCCTGAACCGCAGCAGGCCGACTCGGAAACGGGCCGAGATGCCGGGCCGCCCGTCTTCTTCGAGCGTCAGGCCGAGGAGGCAAACGATCAGGGGCCGCAGAGCCCAGGCTTCAATCAGCTCGCCGTCACGGGCGAATGGCCGTGGAAGTCGACCGTCGCCACGGGTGACTGGGGCGGTTTGCGCAACAAGCTGGGCAACAACGGCATCGTGCTCACCAGCACCTCCACCACGGATCTGGCAACGGTGGTGAGTGGCGGGCAGCGGCAGGGGTTCATCATGCCCTACCTGATCGACACCAACCTGTCGCTCGACACGCAGAAGATGGGACTGTGGGCGGGTGGACAGTTGTTCATCGACTTCCAGAAGGCGGGTTCCACGCAGCTTGGCAGCAAGTACCTGCCGGACTTCTGGGGTTGGGACGCGATCTATCCATACACGCAGAATTTCACGGAGCTGGCGCAGTACTGGATTCAGCAATCATTCGCGGAAGGCGCGCTCAAGTTGAAGTTCGGCAAGATCGACGCCAACACCGACTTTGCCGTGACCTATCCGGGGCTGCAGTTCATCAACTCGGCGGCCTACTTTCCGGGCGGCATGGTGGTCGATCTGCCCACCTATCCGAACCAGGCCGGTGGCGCGGAAATCCTGCTGCAGCCGGTGTCGTGGTTCGGTGGTCGGTTCGGTTTCTTCGATGGCAGCACCAACTACTACGACGCCAGCACCGGTGGCGCTGCCACGCCAACCGGCGGGCGCGGTCTGTCCACATTCCTGTGGGACAACCCGGGCAGCTACTTCCTGATCGGCGAGATGGGTCCGCAGTGGACGCTCGACGACCTTGCCGGCCATGCGAGTGTTGGCTGGTACCAGCAGACCGGGCAGTCGACCGAGCCGAGCGCGTCACTGTCTCCGTCGCCCCCGGGTCAGGCATACGTGGATGGTCCGTGGGGTCTGTACCTGTCTGGTTCACAACAGCTGTTCCAGACCAAGACCGATGCGGGCACGCAGTCGCAGCTGGTGGCGTTCGGTCAGTTCGGCTGGTCGCCGCCGGCCCTGAATTCCTGCCAGTGGTCGCTGATGAGCGGTCTGTCGTGGCAGGGACTGCTGCCCGGGCGGCCCAACGACACCTTCGGTTCCATGGTTGCCTACGCGCACCTTGGTGATGAACCCACCATGACCACTTCGCCGGGCGAAGGCGAGTTCATCGTGGAGGGCTTCTACAACTTCCAGGTCACGCCGTGGCTTGGTGTGCAGCCTGACGTGCAGTTCATCAACCTGCCCAGCAGCGTGCAGGGGTCTGGCGTGCCCGATGCCGTGGTGCTCACCGTGCGCGTCACGATGAGTTTCTAGCGTTCACTCCACCTTGCCGTACACAAGCAGGTCGGCTTCGGCCGGCAGCGTCATCATGCGCGTGGGCTGGCCGGGCTTCGGTGGCTCGGGTCGCTGCGTCATGAACGGGCGGCCCTGCGCGTCGAGCGCCGTCAGGCGCACCGGCACGATGAACACGCCGCGCACCTCGGCATTCGGCTGCAGCTTGATCGTGGCCAGCACGCTCTTGCCGTCGGCCTTCTGGCCCACCAGCGTGGCGGTGAAGCGCGGATCGGCGCAGGTCACGCTGCCGATGCGGTTCTGATCCATCTTCTTCACCTCGATGTCGAACTGCGCGCCGTCGCCGGGTGCGATCACGCCGGCGTTCGAGCGGAACTCCGCGATGTCGATGCCTGGCGTGATGCGCGCGCACTCGTGACGCACGCGTGCATCGATCAGGCGTGCGTCGGAGCGATCGGTCTCGATCAGCAGGTACTTGGGAACCTGCTCGCACGGTGCGCCCGGCAGGTCGAAGGCGATCTGGTGCGAAGCCTGCGCCGCGTCACCCGCGCCCGTGGCGAACACCGGCGGCTTGCCCTGCACGCTCAGCACGCGAAAGGGCTTGCCATCCACGCTCGACACGGTGGCCACACCCTTCAGGCGCGTCACGTCCTCGGCTGCGTCAACGTACGGCTGCATCTGCCCCTTGGCGTCGGCGATCGTCACGCGCACCGCGTACGCCACCTCGGCGCGCAGTTCCAGCGTGATGGGTCGCGGCTGATCCTGCACGATCACCTTCACGTTCGAGGTCTTGATGCCGGTGCTGCTCACCTTCATGGTCACTGGCGCGCGGCGGAATCTGCTTGCCCACGATCTCGATGGTGGTGCACTGGCAGCTTGGCACCGCCTGCTGCACGGTGAGCGGCTTGTCGGTGGTGTTCACCAGGGTGAAGTTGCCTTCCAGCACCGTGTGCGGCGCCACGATGCCGAAGTCCAGCCCGGCCGGATCCGCGATCACCTTCATGTCGGCCTGCGTCATGGGTCCCTTCATGGGCTTGCCCACCGGCTTCACCGGTGCGGCCGGCGGGTCGGCCGGCACCGCCAGGGCTGGAGAAGCGAGCAGAAGCAGGGAGGCGAAAGTCAGGATCGCGGCGCGCATGGGGCCATCGTACGACTGCGTGCGCCGGTGGTGCACCCGAGTCCACCCGATACATTCCATTGCATGAAGGCCATCGAAGTGCTGCGCGTCGGAACACCCGTTGCCGCAAACGTTCAGTACACCGTGGATCGTGACACGCCCAAGCCCGGCCCAGGTCAGGTGCTGGTGCGCACCGAGGCATCGGCACTGAACCAGCTCGATCTGTGGGTGGGGAGAGGCCTGCCAGGGCTGGACACCAAGTTTCCGACCGTGACCGGAAGCGATGGCGCTGGCGTGGTGCACGCGCTCGGCGAGGGCGTGGATGCGGCATGGATCGGTCGCCGCGTGCTGCTGAATGCGGCGCTCATCCGCCCCGAAACCGGCCATCCCGATCGCGTTCCCGCAGGCGAGGACATTCACATGATCGGCGAGCATTCGCCGGGCACCATGGCGGAGTTCTTCACCGCCCCGGTCACCAACCTGCTCGACATCGGCACGCTCGACCCTGTGCAGGCAACCGCGTTTGGCCTCACCCATCTCACTGCCTGGCGCATGCTGGTCACGCGTGCGCGCGTGCAGCCCGGGCAAACCGTGCTGATCACCGGCATCGGCGGCGGCGTGGCCTTGGCGGCACTGGGCCTGGCGCGCCACCTTGGCTGCCCGACCATCGTCACCAGTCGGCATGCCTCCAAGCTGGAACGGGCCAAGGCACTTGGCGCCACCCACACGGAGCTGGATGACGGCACAGACTGGTCCAAGGCCGTGCGCGCTGCCACCGGCAAGCGCGGCGTGGACGTGGTGATCGACTCGATCGGCAAGGGCGTGCACATGGCCTGCATCAAGAGTTTGGCCCGCGGCGGCTGCTTCGTCACCTGCGGCCTGCACGGCAGGCTTCGATGCCACCACGGATCTGGCCCGCATCTTCTGGAACCAGCTCTCCATTCTGGGCAGCACCATGGGAACCATGGACGAGTTCCGGGCCGTTTTCTCGCTGTTCCGCAGCGGGGCCGTGAAGCCAGTGGTGGACTCGGTGGTGCCGGCGGAGCAGGGGGCGCGGGCCTACCAGCGGCTGGAGTCGGGCGAGCAGTTTGGCAAGGTTGTGGTGGACTGGCGCTGAAAGTCGGCACTTTGTGCTTGCATTCGGAGGTCAGGTGTGGACAATCGCGCTCCATGACCACCGTTGCCCCAAGCGTTGCGCCGTCCGGCCCCAAGATGGACCGCCTGCCGCCCTTTTCGGTGGTGCTGCACAACGACGACCGCAACGAAATGGCATTTGTGGTGCAGTCGGTCTCCCAGATCGTGCGCATGCCCGTTCAGGATGCCTACGAGCGCATGATCGAGGCCCATAACCAAGGCCAAGCCGTGGTTCTTCAGACTCACCGCGAACACGCGGAGTTCGTCTGTGAGGCCTTGCAGTCCAAGGGGCTGGTGGCCTCGGTTGAGCGCAGTCGGGGCTGAAAACCGTTCAAAACCGAACCGGTGCAGGGGCGGGGTCGCGCGGCTGTCGTGCGTCTGTGGTGCGCTGAAACCGCCCAAATCGCCCCGAATTGATCTGAAAACCCTCGTGGAACTCGCCAAAACAATTTTGGAAGGGGCTTGAGTTAGGAGTATGTTGAGACGACGTCAACATATGGCGTCATCCATCCGTATGTGGTTTGAAAGCCCCAGAAGCGTCTCTGAGGCGGAGCAAGATGGACCTTTCGTGT
>RFQW01000118.1 GCA_009924765.1 Planctomycetota bacterium
CGGCGGTGGCCAACACGCTGGCGCAGGTGGCGTTCACGTCGGCGCACAGCTATGTGAATCCGGCGCTCCTCACGTTCGGGCTGCGGCTGCAGCTGGTGGCGGTGGCGCTCGGCGCATACCTGCTGTTTCCGTCCGAGCGCGAGACGATCCGTTCCGCGCGCTACCTGTGCGGGCTTGGCTTGCTGGTGGCGGGCATCGCGGGCGTGCTGCTCGGCGGCGGCAACCTGGGTGAGGGAAGCAACGCGCTCGGCATCGCGCTCGCGATCGCGGCTGGCATGGGCTACGGCGTGTACGGGCTGGCGGTGCGACGCTTCATGTACGGGTTCCACCCCGTGTATGCATTCGGCGTGATTGCGCTGTACACGGGCAGCGCGCTGGTGGTGGCCATGCTGGCGTTCGGCCGCGGGCACGGCGCGGAGGTGCTCGAACTCGGCTCGCGTGAGCTCTGGTACCTGGGCCTGAGCGCGTTCCTCGGGATCGCCGTCGGACACGTCCTCTACTACACGGCCATCGACCGGATGGGCGTTGCCGTCACCGCCGGCGTGCTGCAGCTGCAGCCGTTCGTGGTGGTCACCGCCGGCGTGCTGCAGCTGCAGCCGTTCGTGGTGGGTTCGATGGCCGCGGTGCTCCTGGGCGAGACGCTCTCCGCCGGGCAGTGGGTGGGCGGCGTGGTGGCGGTGGTCGGTGCGGCGCTGGTGCTTTCCGCGCAGAAGGCCGCGGAACGGCGGCGCGCGCGTGCCACGACGCTCGAGGAGGCGGAGGCGGCAGGGGAATCTTCCGCGCGCTGAGGCGTGGATATCCGCAGCGCGGCGGGGAATCGTGGGTTGGAACACAGATCCGCGTGCCTGCTTCCTATCTTCGGTGCATGACCATCGAACCGACCATCATGCACGCGGCGGGCGCCGGCATCGAACGCACGCACGACGCAGCCGTCATCTTCCTTGACCACCAGGGCGCGCGCATCCGCTTCCTTGACGGGGCAGAACTCTCGGCGGTCAGCGCCGCCCACCTGGACCTCACCGAGCTGCACGACACGTTCCGTGTCCACGACAAGAGCTTCACCGGCGGCTTCGGCCGCTCGCACCCCGACGACACGCCGATGTTCGCGGCGCTGGCGCAGGTGGTGCTGCGCTGCGGGCGCGTGCTGATCGTGGGCCCGGGTTCCGCGAAGAACGAGTTCGTGAAGTTCATGGCACGCAACTGCAACGAAGCCTTGCAGAAGCACGTCATCGGCGTCGAGACGGTCGACCACCCCACCGACGGGCAGCTGGTGGCGTACGCGCGCACCGCATTCGCGGCAGACGACGCGTTGATGCAGCCCGTCGGCGTGCCGGTGCGCTCCGCGCAGGCGCGTGAGCGCACCGGCCATCCGATCAGCGGCTCGAAGCGGGCGTGACGTCCGCCTCGGCCGTCTTGCGGCCGAGCATCAGCGTCCGAACGTCGGGGTCGGCCACGGCCTTCTTCGGCTCGAACGGCGTCTCGAAGACGTACTCCAGTTCCTGGTCCGCGGCGATCACCTGCAAGGCGCGCGCGTCGCGGAAGTCCTCGCTCTGCGTTGCGGCGGCGGCGCGCTCCTCCGCGGTGCGCGGGAGCGATGCCTCCGGCCAGCGGTCCTTGCCGTTGGTCACCGCCATCTCGAGCGTCACGGTGCCGGTGCCTGCGTTGCGCACCTTCACCACCGTGCGCCACGGGTCGCCTTCCTTGGCGGGGGCGGTGCAGGTGGCCGAATCCACCTTGATCTCCGGCACCACCACGCCCAGGAACCACTGGTCGACGAAGGCGTCGTAGGCCGCGGGATCCTTGGCGAAGGGGCGCATGCTCTCCACGAAATCCTGCAGCAGCGGGTAGTCCGGGCCGTCCTTGAACTTGCCGATGAACGCCTGCAGGCCCTCGTCCATCTTCTCCTGGCCGAGGAGCTCCATCAGCATCCAGAAGACCCAGCCGCCCTTGTCGTAGGTGAGGGTGGTGTCGCCGCGGCGGTTGCCGTCGATTTCTGTCATCGGGCGCTCTTCATCCACGCTTCGTTGGTTGGCGTAGCTGAATTCAATTTCGCGCATGAATGCCTGCCGCGCGCGGTCGCCGCGGAGTTGCCGGAAGAGACGCGCTGTGGAGAAGTGCGCCATTCCTTCACTCAGGATGTTGCCACCAGGTGCGTCGCCTGGGGGAAGGATGTTGCCCCACCATTGGTGCGCGGTTTCGTGGGCCACGATCATGAAAGGTGCGTCTTGCTCAGCACTCGGCTTGGAAAGGAATCCAATGGACTCGCTGAAGACGATGTTTGTCGGGAAGCCTTGTGCATAGCCGGCGAGCCCTGGGAACTCGCTGATGCGGAGCTCCTTCCATGGGTACGGCCAGAACCACTTCGAATACCACTCATGCGCGCCGTCGAGCGCTTCCAACATGGCGGGAATGTTGAATGAGTGCGCGGGCAGGTGCCAGATAGCGGTGCGTTCGCCCTTTGATTCCTGCCACTTTCCGGCCACCAGGTTGACAGCCATGATTGGATGATCGCTCTTCCATTCCATGGTGCGGGTGGCGCCGTCGACGGTGTCAGAAGTGCACACGCCTGGCATGTTGGCGCGGTATTCGGCGGGGAGTTGCACGCGCGCGGTCATGGTGGTGTGGCCGCCGGTGCCGAAGGCGGTCTTGGTGACCTTCTTCCAATCATCCGGCTCGGGGCGCTTTGCTTCTGGAGTGCGTTCCGGGTCCATGCCCACGCCGTCTACATAGCCGAGCATCGGCATAAATGACACGCCGAAGCTGTTGAGAACGGTGCCCGCGGGCAAGATGAACTCGCCTGCGCCGGCCGGATTCTTGCGCGTGCCAGCGGGGACGTGCGCCACGTGTTCGAAGCCGAGTGTGACTTCTGCGCCAGGTGCCAGTGGTTCCTTGGGCGTGAAGATCCAGAGGCCGGAACTGTTTTCGCAGGCTGGGTTTCGCGGGTTTGCCTTGCGTTCCTTGGTTGCTTCCTCGGGGTCCCAGGTCTTCCCTTCGAACGTGAACTTCACGCCTTCGAACGTGCTGTCGGGTGTGACGGCAATGCGGCGCATTGGCTTGTCGGTGGAGTTGCGCAGACCGTAACTGCCCTTGACGGCAATACTGTTCGCGGCGGGATCAAGGTTGAGATCAAGGTCAACCTTCATGATTTCCGGCTGCGGCACATCCTTCCACGTCGATGCGTTGCCGACGTAGTAATCACGTTGTGCCTTGCGTTCCGGTCCGCCGTTCGGTCCGGTGCGCACCATGAGTGCCAGCGTGATACCTACGGCGATCGCTGGGCCACCGAAGACAAGCATCCACACGACGCGCTTCCACGCGCGCGCGAATTGCAGGCGCGTAGTGATGCCCTGCGCATCTTGCGGCGGCGCCACCACTCAAGCGAGATGTGTAGGAGCGTCAGACCAACCAAGATCCACAGCACGCGGTTCAGGACCAACACGCCGCGGTCGAGTTCCAGCGCGCCAAAGTCTGTCCACGTGAGGCCATCCCACAAATGCCAGTTGAACACCCAGTTCATCCAGCCCATTTGCACGCACCAGCCAGTGAGGATCATGGCACCGATGCCAGCGCCGTACACCGCATAGCGGTTGCGGAACTGACTCCAGATGAGCGTCATGAAGCACATCCATGCAAAGAGCGTAGGTAGGAGCATGGCGCCCCAGGCAATGACTAGCGGGCCCGGACTTGGAATGAGCATGATGCCCGACTGCACGCCTTGCACCACCATCGCCAAGATCATGGCCGCCCAGAGACCGCCAAAAAGCGCCACCGCCACCACGGTGGTGCACGCCGCCATGCGTCCGAGCGTCAATGCACCCGTGCGCGACGGGCTGGCATTCACGATGGAAGCAATACGCGAACGTTCATCGCGCGCCAGGCTTTCCGTGAAGTAGTAGAGCATCAAGAAGATGGAGAGCAGCGTGATCGTGTTGTAACTCTGCGCGGCGAAACTGCCGGGCGTGGTGAGTTTCGGCGTATCGAACGGTCCAGGCGAGTAGATCGCGGGACCCACCGTTTGCAGAATGATCAACGGGACGAAGATCCACAGGCCCGGCGAGCGGCGCATTTCGCGCACTTCGGCGCGGAATGCATCCACGGCGGCGGCCAGTACGCCGACATGGCCGGAACTCATGCCGAGCGATGCAAGCGTCGATTCCTTGCGCGGTGCTGCTTCGCGCTCGCGACGGGCGCGGTCGGCGTCCGCGATGATGCGCTCCACGTCAGTGGCGGTCACGGCGTGCGGGTTACGCATGCGGCGCTGCTCGCGCTGCGCGGCTACCAAGAGTGCGATGCCTGCGGCGACTACCAGGGCCACGCGAGCGCCCGTAAACAGCGCGTCGAAACTCAATGGCTCGTGGTTGTAGAACGCCACGCCCTTGTCCACCTTCAGCCAGGTTTCGTTGAGCCAGCGGAAGCCGGTGATGTCTATGGCTTGCAATGCGCGGTTGCCCCAGTGTGGTAGCCACTCTGGTGAGAAGTTCCAGATAAAGAACAGGCTGGAAAGAAGGAGCGCTACTGGCAACGCAAACACCAGCACGGTCTGGCGGGTGATGGAGCCGATCGCAAATGCGATGGCGCCGAGCGCGAGGATCGGAATGGCGACAAACATCACCATGGGTCGCAGGTAGTTCACGAGTGCGAACGGGCCGCGCATTTTTTCTGGCTCCGAGAGTGGGTACATCTCGAAGAACCCGATCTGCATGAAGAGGTGCAGTGTGATGATCACACCGAACACTAATGCGATGCCGAGCCAGCGACCGATCACGTATTCGCGTGGAGTAAGGCCGGTGCTGCCGACGATCGGCATGACGCGAAGTGTGTCGTCCTCATTCACCGCGTTACCAAACGCCGTGCACACGAAGAACAGATAGAAGAGTGAGAAGACCAGGATGTCGCCGAACGCCAGGTTGAACTCACTGTTGATGAACGCGCGATCACCGCCAGCCTGGGTGCCACCGCTACCGATAGTGACGCTCCCGGAGGAGAAGCCCCACGTCAGAAAGAACAGGATGGCAAGCAGCACCCACCACGCCGGGCGTCGCCACGAGGTGCGGAGTTCAAGGAATGCAAGAGTGAGTGTGCGGCGCATGGGTGGTCCGTAGTGTGTGTAGTTAGGCAGCGTTCATTGCGTGCGCGGCATCGTCGGCGCGGCTCTCGTCCATGACGCCGAAGTAGACGTCTTCCAACGTGGGCGGCACTTGTACGAAGCCAGTGGGCTGTGATCCTGGCGCGCCCTGCACGCGGGTGCGGAACATGGAACCTTCCACAAGCACCGCTTGGGTCACGCGGTGTGAGCGTCGGATTTCTTCGAGCTTCTCAGGTGTCACGATGCCTTCGGCCACGCGCCCCTCAAGCCGGTTGCGCGCCTCGGAGGTGCTACCGCTGGTGACGCAGCGACCGCCGCGGATCACCGCAAAGCGCGGGCACAGTGTGGCGATGTCTTCGACGATATGCGTGGAGAGCAGCACGATGCGATCGCGTCCAAGCTCAGCAAGAATTCGGTAGAAGCGCTGGCGCTCTTCCGGATCAAGGCCGGCGGTCGGTTCATCGACGATCACCAGGCGCGGGTTGCCTGCGATGGCCTGCGCGATGCCAAGACGCTGGCGCATGCCGCCGGAGTAGGTCTTCACCTTGCGCTTGGCGGCCTCGGTGAGATTGACGCGCTCGAGCAGTTCTGCAACCAGTTTCTTGCGCCCTTGCGGCGCGTCCACACCCTTGAGGCGAAGCAGGAAATCAAGCATCTGTGCGCCGTTGAGTGAGGGGTAGAAACCAAAGTCTTGCGGCAGGTAGCCAAGGCGGCTCCACACCGCGCGTGGATCCTTCACGATGTCCACGCCGTCAAGCGTGACACTGCCGCCGGTAGGTTCAAGCAGTCCGCTCAGGATGTTCATCAGCGTGCTCTTGCCCGC
>RFQW01000119.1 GCA_009924765.1 Planctomycetota bacterium
GCCTTCAGCGTGAACGGCCCGGCCAACGCGAACTTCACCGGCTCGTAGTTCAGGCTTGGCGTGCCGGCCACCCAGGTGCTCACCACGTGCGTCTTCTCGCCGAACAGCGGGCCGTCGGTGACAAGCATGTTCGCCATGTGGCCCTTCTCAAGCGTGCCGGTGACGGCAGCCAGACCAAGCTGCTTCGCGGGTCGCGTGGTCAGGCACGACAGCAGTTCGTCCTCGCTCAACCCCTCGTTCATGGCGCGTCGCGCGCGCGCAGGCAGGTCACCGCGGTTCTTCATGCGGTGCGTGCCGATGCTCACATCCACGCCCGCATCAAGCAGCTGCTTGGCGTTGCGCGGCGCCAGTGCCCAGGTGGCCAGCTCGCGCAGGCTCACCGAGTCGTCCTTGCGCGGGTCGGACACATCGGGCGTCTTCGGGAATTCCATCGGTACCACCACGGGCACCTTCGCTTCGGCCACTTCCTTCAGGCGGCGGAACTCCATGCCGTTGCCCAGCATGCGCGCCTGCACGCCGAATTCGCGTGCCACACGGGCGGCGCGCAGCAGATCCTGTTCATCACTCACGTCGAACACCGCCACATCGCGGCCCTGCATCAACGGCGCAAGCGCCTGCAATGCGGCCGCGGCTTCGGGTGCATCGTTGCCCTGCGGATGCGCGGCCCACACCTGCTGGCACTTCGCGTGCCAGTTCGCGTCGTGCAGCGTCTGCCGCACCAGCGCAACCGCGCCCATCAGTGCGGCGGGGTAGCGCGAATCTTCCGGACCATCATCACCCACATGCGCGAAGGCGATCACCTGACCGGCCGCGGGCACGATCGCCTCAGCCTTGCGGTCTTCGTCTGCAAGCAGCACCACGGCACTCTCGCCGCGGAAGATGCCGGTGTTCGGATGCACCGCGGCCAGCGTGAAGCCAAGGTCACGCAGCTCCTTGCGTGTGGCTGCGGGCACAGGCGGAAGATCGGTCACGCGCACCTGCGGCGTCACCTTGCGGTTCCAGTGCGCGCTGGCGTCGTCGGACACGGCGCGCGCAACCGCCGCGCTGTCCACCACCAGACCCGCGTCGATCAGTCCCGGATAGATGGTCTTGCCGCGCGCGTCGTGCACGGTCGTTCCGGCAGGGGCCTTCACCTCGCCCGCCTTGCCCACCGCGGTGATCCAGCCGTTCTCGAGCAGAATGGCGCCGTCCTCGATGCGCTCGCCCGGCTTCACCACGATGGTCGCGTGCTCGATCAGGTCGCGGCGCAGATCAGCTGGGCGCATGGCCACGGGCGGTGGCGCCTGCCCGAGGGCACTTCCCATGAAGCAGACAAGTCCGGTCAGGCACGCTGAAAGGTGGGTGGATCGCATGGTGGGTTCCAATGGAACCGCGATCCTAGTGCGGCGTTGCAGCCCTTTTGCCGATCTGCCGCCGACAAAAACGAACAAGGGCTCGAACAGAGCCCTTGCATCGCCCTTTTTTGCTTGTTTCCGGCTCTCAGCCGGGCTCGACCTCGTCGAGCATCTTCAGCAGTGCCGCGCGCAGCCGGTCCGGCGTCTCGTACACGCCTTCGGCGATGGCACTGCGGGCCGCTTCCACCTTGCCCTGGCGCACGTCGGGCATCTGCCGCAGGCGCTCCAGGTGGCGGGCATGTTCGGAAATCTCCACACGGTCGTGCATCTGGGCGCGGCTGCTGGAGGCGGTGGATGAGGCTCCCGAAGTCGACGACGCGGCGTCCAATTGCGAACGCTGGACCGGCGTCGACAATGGGCTGCTCTGGGCACCGTGGATGGGGTTGATCTCGGACATGAGAAACTCCGTGCCGGGGGTGGTCCAAATCCTTTGGTCCACGCTCGGCATCTGGCCTTCCGCATCCTGCGGCAAGGATTGACTTGGGGGGTCGCGAACAGACGCGACTGTGCGGGTAGCATCGGAAATCGAAGGTCTTGCCCTTGAACGAATCCTGCCCCAGAAAAAGATTTCCTAAGCCCTCGCCCAGTGGGTGTTTGCGTTGTCAGCGCTTCGGCCTTTGGTTGCCCCTTCTCAGCGCGGTTTTGACGCTGATTTCGGCACCTGCGCAGGCCCAGTCTGGCGCCAAGGGCGGTGGCAAGGCGCCACCGGCCTCGCAGCCCGCTGATCCGGGTCAGGAGTTGATGAACCCAGGCGACGAAGTGGACGGCAACGCCAGCGAGCAGCGCCGAAACAAGTCCGTGCAGGGCGTGGGTGTTCCCGGCCTGCCCGCCGGTACCTCGGCACCCGCTGGAAAGGCACGATCAGGCGCCGCGCCCGACGCACCGGCTGGTCAGCGATGGGGCGTGGTGCTGGCAACCGTGAGTGACGAAGGTCACGAGAAGGTGGCCGCCGCCGCGCGCGACCGCTTTGCCTCTACTTACCCCGACTTGAAGGATGCATACGTTCGCAGCACCGAGCGCGGATCGGTGGTGATGGTGGGGCACTTCAGCGGCCCCGCCGATCCGGCGGTGAAGCCGTTCCTGGAGCGCATCAAGGCCATCTCGCCCGATGGCAAGGTGCAGCCCTTCGCGCGCGTGTACCTGAGTCGCGTGCAGACATCCTCCGACGCGGTGGGTCCCTACGACCTCACGCGCGCGCGCCGCAAGTTCCCGAACACGCATCCACTGTTCACCGTGCAGGTGGCCATGTGGAGCGACTTCGAAAGCAACACGCTCACCATGGACGAGGTGCGCAACAAGGCCGATGCGTACTGCAAAGGCCTTCGCGCGCGCGGCGTGGAGGCCTACGTGAAGCACGACGAGGACAAGCGTCTGAGCATCGTCACCGTGGGCGTGTTCGACAGCACCGCCTATGACCCGCGCAGCACGCTGTTCAGCCCCGCGGTGGAGAAGGTGTTCAAGCAGTTCCCCACCATGCTGGTGAACGGCGACGAGCTTCTGCAGCCGCCGCAGAAGGGAACGCCAGCCGGCACGCCGCTTTCGAAGCAGCAGTGCGCGTTGATCGAGATTCCTCCATGAGTGATGCCGCGTCGCCGTTGCTTGGACAGGCCGCGGCCGTTCGCGCATTCGCCGCGGCGCTTGCGCAGGATCGCGTGCATCACGCATGGATCCTGCACGGCCCCATGGGTGTCGGAAAGATGCTGGCCGCGCGCCTGTTCGCGGGCCTGGTGCTTGATGCATCCGCCACCACTGCGCAGCGACGCGCCTTCGCGCCGCCCACCACAAGCGACGAGGCGCGACTGCTTGATGCGCGCACGCATCCCGACTTCACCGTGATCCGCAAGGAGCTTTCGCGCAACAGCGCCAATCGCGAACTGCGCGAGCGCAAGCAGCTCAACATTCCGCTCGATCTGCTGCGCGAGACGCTGCTGGGTGGCACCGATGGCGAAGGTCGTCACCACGATTCCGCCGCCTTCCGCACCGCCACGCGTGGGCAGGGCAAGGTGTTCGTGATCGACGAGGCCGAGCTGCTGGAAGCCGAGGCGCAGAACGCGCTGCTGAAGACGCTGGAGGAGCCGCCGTCGCGCACCTACGTGCTGCTGCTCACCACGCGGCTTGATCGGCTGCTGCCAACCATCCGCAGTCGCTGCCAGCAGGTGCCGTTCGGTCCGCTGGATGCCGCCGCCATGCGCGCGTGGCTTGCGCACACGCCGTTGCAATCGAAGGGCGAGGCACTGGAGTGGGTGCTGCGCTTCGCCGAAGGCAGCCCTGGTGCGGCGATGGCCGCCGAGCGTCAGGGCCTGCACGACTGGTGGAGCGATTTCCAGCGGCCGTTCCAGGCGATGGATCGCGGCGAGTTTCCTGCATCGCTCGCCGAGCAGATGCACGAACGCGCCGCCGCGCTGGCCGAGTCGATCGTGAAGGAGAACGAGTACGCGAGCAAGGAAGCGGCCAACCGACTGGGCCTTGGCCTGATCGCGCGCCTGGCCGGTCTGCACCTGCGCGAGCGACTGCGCGCGGCGTGCGAACGCGGCGTGGCCACCGACATCACCGCCACGCTGGAAGCCACCGAAAGCATCCAGCGCTTCGAGGAGAACGTGCGCGGCAACGTGAACCCCAAGCTTGCGCTTGCGGCGCTCACCGCCGAATGGACGCAGGCCGCGCGTCGCCCGGCGGGCGCGGCGCGATGAGTGGGGCGGCCCACGAGATCGAGCGCGTGTGGGTGCTGACAGCGGCACCAGCCATTCCCGCGGGATCGCCCACATGGCGCATCGAGCAGGGCTATCTGCCCGAGCACGGTCTGGACGCCGATCAATTCGCCGAAGGCCGCATCCGCCGCATCCAGCATGACGATGGGCGCGTGGAGTGCCTGCACACCGTCAAGCGCGGCAGCGGATTGGTGCGTCAGGAGACCGAGCGCACCATCGACGCCGCCACCTTCGAACGCCTGTGGCCCAGCACGCAGGGTTGCCGCATCCGCAAGATCCGTCATCGCGTGCAGCACGCGGGCCTCATCTGGGAGGTGGACCAGTTCCTGGACTGGCCGCTGTGGATGGCAGAGGTGGAACTGCCCTCAGAAGCCACGCCCGTCACGCTTCCGCCGTGGTTGCAGCCGGTGGCCGGCACCGAGGTCACGCACGACCCGCGTTGGCGCAATCACGCACTGGCCACGCAGGGCCCGCCAACCCAGCCAAAGGGCTGATTTTCGGCCCCGCCGGGCGCTTTGCTACCATTCGCCCGCTTCGGAGAACCCATGGCAAACACCTTCCGCTGCTCGGTCGTCACCCCCAGTTCCGTGTGCCTCAATGAGGAGGCCACCTATGTCAGCTTCCAGGCCTTCGATGGCCAGAAGGGCGTGCTGCCAGGTGCCAGCCCCTTCCTCACCCGCCTGGGCCCCGGCCTGTTCACCCTGAACGCCGCCGCCGGCAACAAGACGCTGGTGATCGCGGGTGGATTCGCGCAGATGCAGGGCGATGTGCTCACGCTGCTGGCCGACTCGGCCGTGGACGCAGCCACCATCGATCCCAAGCAGGCCGCGGATGAACTGCAGAAGGCCACCGCCAACGCCGTGAGTGGCGGCGGCACCAGCCCCGAGCAGCGCGATGCCATCGAGCTCGCGCAGCAGATCGCCTACGCCAAGGTGGCTGCCACGCGCAGCCGCTGAGCACACGCATGAGCGAAGTCGAAGCCTCCGAAGTGCCGGACACCGCGGTCGCGCAAGCGCCCGCCGATGAGGTGCCGTGCGCCGACCTTCCCCTGTCTGCGCGCGTGGAGGCGGTGCTGCTCACCAACGATCGCCCGGTCACCGAACAGAAGCTGGTCGAGATGCTGGGCCTTCGTCCCGGTGCCAAGGCCAAGGACAGCGCCGCCGCGCAGGTGCGCGAGGCCATCGACGCGCTGAACAAGTCATACGAATCACAGGGCCGCGCCTTCCGCGCCGAGCGACTGGCCGGCGGCTACCAGTTGCTCACCACCAGCGCCTTCGCGCCGCTGCTGGCGCGTGTGCGCGGTCTTCGCCAGCAGGGCCGACTCACGCCCGCCGCGCTGGAAACGCTGGCCATCATCGCCTACCGCCAGCCCATGCTTCGCAGCGAACTGGAAGCGATCCGCGGCGTGGCGTGCGGCGAGGTGCTGAAGAGCCTGCTCGAGCGTCGCCTGGTGCGCATCACCGGCCGCGCCGAGGAACTGGGTCGCCCCATGCTGTACGGCACCACCACCGAATTCCTGAAGGTGTTCGGCCTGTCGCGCATCGAGGATCTGCCGCAGGCCAAGGAACTGCGCAACCCGCAGCGCTGACGGCCGCGCGTGCGCCGAGCGCACACAATCCAACAAGTCCAAAAACGATTCGAGCTCCTCAAGAAGAGGGGCTCGAATCGCAACGGGGAGTGGTTCACTTCCAGTCGCGGCGCTCCCGGCACGCGCGACCGTTGTCACAAATGCTCAGTTGGTGCGGCGACGGCGAAGGCCGAGGCCGCCCGCCACCGCG
>RFQW01000120.1 GCA_009924765.1 Planctomycetota bacterium
CCACTGCAGGCGACCATGTTCAAGAAGGCTGCGCGCCTGCACCGCGTAGTAGCCCGCATCCATGCCCGGCGGCACGGCCGATCCGAAGTTGATCCACGTGCGTGCGGCGATCGCCGCACCGAACAGCAGCGCCAAAGCAGCCAACCACAGCGGTTGGCGCCACAGTGTCGATGCGGGATTGTCGTGAGGTTGCGCCATGCGGATCCTGATCAGCGCACCCGTTTGTCGAAGATGCCGCGTCGGGGACGAGCCATGCGTGAACCTGCCGCCGATCGCGCGCCGGTCACTTCGCCGGCGGCTGATGCTCCAGCACGCTCTCCTCGCTGCCACGCGACACGAACCCCGACACCATCACTGCGTGCGACTGGATCAGCTTCGCCACCCAGGGGTCATCCGATGTCTCCTGCACACGCACACCCTTGGGTGTCTCCACGATCTCCATGCGGATCTTGCCCGCATTGTCGAAGATGGCCACGAAGATCGGATCCCACTGCCGGATGCGCGCATCCTTCTCCAGCCGCACCTTCATCGCGCGCACATGGTTCTGGATCAGCGCGGCCACCTCGGCGTTGTCCGACTCGGTGGTGGCCTCGATGCCGTTCGGCAGCTGCTTCACCTCGCGCCGGATCAGTTCGTGGTTGCCAAGCAGCGTCTCGAACACGTCCTTGTCGTACTGCGCGGTGCCGGGTTTGGCCTCGGACACCGGCGTGGGTTCGGGTGCGGCTGGCGGCGTGGTGCAGGCGGCAACAGCCGAAGCCATGCAGGCCAGAACCGACCAGACAAGGTGTTGAAGCGACAGGCGCATGCGTGGCAGCGTATCCATGCGGCGCCACGACACGCCGCGCTGCCTCGGTTCAGTGCTTCGGCGCGGTGCTGCCCGCGGCCTTCCGCTTCTCCAGCTCCTGCTTGTACTTCTCGCGGTCCTCGGCTTCCTTCTTGCCGCTCACCGGTATGCCGGTCTCGAAGAAGATGCCCTGCGCCAGCGCCATGCGCTTCAGCTGTTCGCGCGACTTGTTGGCGCGCACATGCTTGGCCAGCGCGTCACGCATGGCGCCCGCCAGCTTGGCGTCCACATCGCTCGCAGGCACCGCGGTCACCACCGCGCCTGATGCACCGAAGATGTCCGGTTCGATCACCAGCACGGCGTCCTTGGCGGCACCTGCGCCCGTCAACTTCACGTCGGTGCTCGCCGCGGTGCTTGCGTACGCGCACAGGCCCTTGAACTCCTTCGACCACGCAAGCTTGGCAACCTTCGCCTCCAGCGCCTTGCGCGTGGCGGCGGCGACACCACCATCACCAGCGGCTGCAGGTCGGCCGACGCCACGGCCAGGCCCAGGCGCGCATCCAGCGTGATCGGCAGTGCGGGCGTCGCGTCACCGCCATGCCCCGGATACTTCGCCGCCACCTCGCCCATCTGCTTCACCATGTCGGCGGTGTCCTTGAAATCCTCGCCCGGTCCGCGCACGCGACCCTTGGTGGCCAGCGCTGGCGTGGCGTCAGGCGTCAGGATGGCGAACACCGTGTTCACGGGGTTGCCCTGCAGTTTGGTCACGAAGGCGGCTTCCTGCTCGTTCTCGTAGCTGGTCAGACGGATGCACACGAAGTCCTTCGACGCATCGATCACATCCTTCTGCAGCAGCCAGCCGTTGTCGATCTTCACCTTGCCGGGGCACCACATGCCCGACACGCCCGAGCAGTGCGGCGCGCCCGATACCAGCAGGATGGGCTTGCCGGTGCGCTTGGCTTCGGCCAAGCCGCGATCCAGTGTGGCGAACCACTGGATGGTGCGGCCATCGGGTGGCGCGGTGGGTGCGGTGCGCGTTTCAGGTCCGCCGCCGCGTGGTGCATGACCGCCGCCCTGCGAACCCTTGCTCTGGGCCATCACCGAAGTGCACACCATCAACGCGGCCAACACGGAAAGCAGGGGGTGGGTTCGCATCACGGGTGTCGTTGCGATCCTTGGCGCGCCACGGGACGCGCAACGGGCAAATTCACCGCATTTGGCGGTGATTGCCGCGTTACAAGCCGCTCAACCGATCAATCCGATGGCCCGGGCCGCCAGCATCACCAGCACCGCCATGGCGATCGCCACCTGCACCATCATGCCGATCTGGATCGGGCCACGCAGGGGCACCGGCAGCGTGGGGCCGAAGGTGCTCGAAGTGTTGAACGAAAGGAACAGGTAGTCCACGAAGCCCGGGCACCAGCCCTGCAGCGACTTGAACGACATGGTGTTGTGCGGAAACAGGATGCCGGGGTGCGTTGCCTCGCCGGCCGCCACGCGATGCTGATGCGCGTGGTCGAAGCGCCAGTAGAAGGCCGCGAACACTCCAGATATACCAGCGCCGATGACAGCAGCAGGAATCCGGGATTGTCCTGCTTGTCGAACAGGCACACGATCAGCCCCACCACGTTGTCCATCAGCGCGACGATGGCCAGCACCAGCGTCACGTCAAACACAAGGCACATCGATCGTTCCGCGCGTTGCCACCACAGCAGCAGCCCCATGATCGCGGTGATCAGGGCCAGTGGGCTGGCGTATGCGTCGGCCAGACGAAATATCACAACGGCCGCCGATGGCGCGTGATCCGTCAGGCTGAGTGACTGCGAGGTGGCGATGTCCAGCAGCGAGGCAATTGCGAGCGAGCCAAGCACTGCACCCATGGTGCGGCGATGGTGAGGGTCACCTGTGATGAATTGGTCGTGAGGCATGCCGATGCAAGCATAGTCCTGCAGCCAGGCACGTCAGCGCTGCATCGGCTGCAGCACGATCGCGTCCACTGCCTCGTACGCATCCTCGCCCCACTGGGGCGCCGCGTTGATGGTGCCGCCCGGCACGGCGGGTCGCGCCATCATCACGGGGGACTGCCAGCAGGTCCACGCAGCCACGGCGAGCAGGGCTGTAATCGCGCCACCAACGCACAGTCGCTCCGCGATTGCCGGCGCACGCCATCGCAGGCGCGCGCGCATCGCCATCCACGCTGCGTCGATCGCGAGTGCCATCAGCGCGCACAGCACCGGCGCGATCGCCACGGCATGTCGTGCATAGCCGTAGAAGGCCACGATCACCACCACGCGATAGCCAAGCACCGCCAGCCACACCCATCCTCCGCGGCGAACCCACCCCACCACCACGCCGCCTGCAAGCAGCGCAAGCACCAGCGCATTCCACATGGGTGCATCGCCGCGCATCGGCGTGGCCATGTCCACGGATTGACGCACATGCTGCGCCGCATGCGGCCAATCGTTGGCGAACAGGCCCAGCGTGATGCCGTCCTGAAATCGCCGCAGCTTCTCGCCCACCAGACGCAGCCAGCGCGCAGGGTCGGCACGGATGAATCGCCATCCAATCTCGTAACCATGGTTCACCAGCCGCGTGTGACTGGGCCGCGCAAGCGAGAACGGTGGCTCGCGATCGTGGCTGTCGCTCAGGCCAACCTTGGAGAATCCACCTTCCGAACCCGGATGATTCGAAAGTGCGAAGTCGAGCGAGCCCTTGAAGGACACCAGCGACCAGATCGGCAGCGGCTCGGGCACGCTCTTCCACTCGCGCTCAAAGAACGCGCGCACATCGGGTTCATCCACCACCTTCAGTCCGGCCTGCCGGGCCTGCGCGCTCAGGAACGCGAAGTTGCCCTCGCGCGCGAACGCCGGCAGGCCATCCATGAACGCCTGCGCGGCGGGCGTCCACGGCGGTTGCGCCATCGCGTACGGCAGCGGTGGGGCCTGCGTGTTGAACCGCTCAGCCGCGGCGTGCGCGCGCAACGACCATGGCGCACACACCGCAACGGCCGCCAGCAGTACCCACAGCGTCTGCGTGGCGATGCGCCCAACTGACACGCGCCCGCGCCACACCTGCCACGCGGCCACTGCGCACAGCATCTCCATCAGCAGCAGATGCTCGGCGCGAAGCAGCATGGCCCCGCCGTGCAACACACCAAGCATCACGCCCAGTTTCCAGTTGGGTCGATCCACCCACGCCAGCGTGGCACCGGCGATGCACACCACCAGCAGCGCGTAGGGCGCCTCGTTGTTCAGTGACACGGCCATCACGAACGAGCCAAATCCAAGCGCGCACAGCAGCGCCGCCAACACGCCCGCCGTGCGCGTGAACCAGCGCGCCATCACCAGGTACAGCGCCGCGGGCGTGGCCGCCGACATGCCGCACCACGCCACCTTGGCCAGGGTGAACGGCGACGCCACCGCGCCCATCCAGTGCAGCAGCCACGCCACGCCCGGCGTGCGGAAGGCCAGATCGCTCTCGAAGGGTTGCCCCGCGTGCAGCAGCGCCGCCCACTGCGCCCACACCGTGGCATCGCCCTCGTACAGCATGCTGTGCGGCCACGCGGCATCCACCGAGCGGTACAGGTACAGCAGGCGCAGTCCGAGGGTTGCAATCGCAATCGCCGTGGCGATCAACAGGTCGCGCCGATCAAGCGTCGTACGTGTTGTCGCTGCTGCGGCCATCGCCGGATCGTATCGGCGGTCCGCGCGTTCACCGCTGCGAAAGTGGCTGCAGCTCGCCTTCATCCGCCACATGCATGCCGGCATTCCGGATCGCGCGTCGCGCGTCGCTGTCCGCATCAAGTGCCGGGTTGCTGTGGTTCAGGTGAATGAACCTCACCTTGTCGCGCGTGGCAGGCGGCAGTGCGGCCAACCGCTGCATGGTGTGCGTGATGAACGGATGGGGAAATCCCGTCATGTCGCGGCCCGGCAGCTCGCCGTTCGCGAAGAAGGTGCCATCCACATACGCCACATCGACGGTGTTCAGCACATCTTCCAGTCGCGTGCCCTGTGCATCCCACGCCTCCCACGAATCGATGTCCGGCAGCCACAGCACCTTGCGCGTCGGGCCGTCGATGCGGAATCCAACCACTTCGCTGAATTCCTGTCGGTGCGGCACCGCGATCGGCGTCACGCTCACATCGTCGGTCAATCGCACCGGCACGCCTGCCTCAAGCGGCCGCAGCTCGATGTTCTGGTACTTCACCAGCTGGCTCCACGGCCCGTTGTTCTGCACGAACTCGCTCATGCGCGGCATGGCGTACACCGGCACGCCCCTGGCGCCGATCGACTCATGCCCAAGGAACATCAGTCCCGTGTAGTGCCCCATGTGCGCATGCGTCAGGAAGATGCCGTCCACCACCGGCGTGGACGCGCCGCTCGAAGCTCGGAACAGATCCAGCAACTGCGCTCGGAAGTCCGGTGTGGCATCGATCATCCATCGCTTGCCGCTGCGCGGATCGATGATGCCGAGCGATACCACCTTGCGCGTGCGCGTTCCGTCATTCCATCGTGCGTCGCCAAAGCTGCCCGCCTGCGGCACGCCACCGTCCTGCGCGATGCCGAGCACCAGCACGCTGGGCGCGGTTGGGGGCGTGTCAATGATGCGGTTCGTCCGCGTTGAGGTGCACGCGACCAGTGTGAGCGTGGCGAGGGCAGTCGCGATGCGCCGGAGCATGCCTGTTGACATGCCCACAAGTTACGGATTGTCGTGTGTGCGATGGGCAGCAGGGGTCGCGGAACCCATGCGGCATGCCGTACCCTCGCCGCCCCATGCCCACGAAGAATGCCAGGCGTTCCACGCGCTCGACGAAGCCTCTTTCTCCCATCGTGCCCGCCGGCTTCGACCCCGATGCCGCCGCCACCGGTGACGGCCTGTTCGGTCTCGACACCACGCCCGACCACGCGCGCGTGGTGGTGATCCCCGTTCCCTTCGACGCAACCACCAGCTATCGCCCCGGCACCGCCGCGGGCCCCGAGCATGTGCTGCAGGCCAGCAAGCAGGTGGATCTGCAGGACATCCAGTTCGGCCCCATCTGGCAGGCGGGCATCGCCATGCTGCCCATTCCGAAGGCGATCGCCGCGCTGTCG
>RFQW01000013.1 GCA_009924765.1 Planctomycetota bacterium
CAGAATCGTGTCGTTCACCTGCACTTCAAGGAAGCGCTTCTTGTCGGTGTGCACCGCGCCGAAGTCGAGTTCCACCGTGAAGAATCCATCTTCGATCACCGCGCCTGGAACCGAGATCTCGGGACCAACCTGCACGGTGCCTTCCGCGTCGGCGAAGAGTCGGAACGTGAGATTGAAGGTTCCCTGCGCGGGCTGACCAGCCTGACGCAGCTTGCCCTGATAGGTGAAGGCCGTTCCAATCGGCGTAGCCACGCCGTTCGAGCCACCCGCTGCTGATGCCGTCGGCACGGCAGGCGCCAGGCTGAACGCGATTCCCAAACCCAGAGCGAGAGCAACGGTGGAACGGATACGCATGGGGACGACTCCTCAGGCAGACAACCAAACTTCCGTCTGAGCGGTCGGCACGGCGCCAGCCCATCAACAGAGGACGATGGCCAAACACGAAGCCTCACTCGGGCCGGGAAGGATCGAGTGGTCGCTAACTCTGCCCCCATTTCCGCTTGTGGCGAGTGAAATTTCAGATTTTTGCAACTGAAAGCGGCCGCACCAGCCGGAATTCAGCGCCCACGAGCCCCGCCCGCGCATCCAAACATGGATCTGTCGAGACGGCGTCCGCGGCTGAAACCGGCGAAAACGGTCACTCCCACTCGATCGTGGCGGGCGGCTTGGTGGTCACGTCGTACACCACGCGGCTCACGCCTCGCACCTCGTTCACGATGCGGCTGCTCACCCGCGCCAGCACGTCCCACGGCAGGCGGCAGAAGTCGGCGGTCATGAAGTCGGTGGTCTCGACGGCGCGGATGCCCACCACGCTGTCGTAGGTGCGGCCATCGCCCATCACGCCAACGCTGCGAATGGGCAGCAGCACCGCAAACACCTGACTGGTGCCGCGGTACAGGTTGGCCGCCTGGATCTCTTCGAGCAGGATGTGATCGCACTCGCGCAGCAGCGCCAGTCGCTCGCGCGTGATGTCGCCGATGATGCGCACCGCAAGGCCCGGCCCAGGGAACGGATGTCGCCACACCAGCGTGGGCGGCAGACCCATCACCTCGCCAAGTCGACGCACCTCGTCCTTGAACAGGTCGCGCAGCGGCTCCACCAGTTCGAATCCAAGATCTTCCGGAAGCCCGCCCACGTTGTGGTGCAGCTTGATGTTGGCGGCGGTGCCCGCGTGGCTCTGTCCGCTCTCGATGCGATCGGGATACAGCGTGCCCTGCGCCAGGAACTTCACGCCAGGGCCCACCTCGGCGGCGGCCTGCTTGAACACCTCGATGAAGCGGTGTCCGATGCGCTTGCGCTTCTCCTGCGGATCCTCGATGCCCTTCAGGTCGGACAGGAACGCTTCGCTCGCATCCACCACGCGCAGCTCTGCATCGAAGTGGTTGCGGAAGGCGCTCTCCACCAGTTCACGCTCGTTCTTTCGCAGCAGGCCGTTGTCCACGAAGATGCAGGTGAGCTGCTTGTGTACCGCGCGCGCGATCAGCGCCGCGGCCACGGCGCTGTCCACGCCACCCGAAAGTCCGCAGATCACGCGGTCGGTGCCCACCTGCGCGCGCACGCGCTCCACCTCACGCTCCAGGAAGTCCGCCATGGCCCAGGTGCCCGTGCAGCCGCAGGCCTGTTGCAGGAAGTTGCGCAGGATGTCCTCGCCACACGGCGTGTGCGTGACCTCTGGATGGAACTGCACGCCCCAGAAGTCGCGGCTGCGGTGCTTCACCGCGGCGTACGGGCAGCTTGGCGTGCTGGCCAGAATCTCGAAGTCCTTCGACAGGTCGGCCACCTGATCACCGTGGCTCATCCACACGGTGGTCGGGCTGGCGATGTTCTTCATCAAGCCGTCGGCCTGCTTCACATCCAGACGCGTGCGGCCGTACTCGCGGGCCGGGGCGCCTTGTCCACGCGGCTGCCCAGCAGGCTGCAACCAAGCTGCATGCCGTAGCAGATGCCCAGCACCGGCACACCCAGCTCAAAGATCGCCTTGTCGCAGGTGGGCGCACCCTTGTCGCTCACGCTCGCCGGTCCGCCGCTCAGGATGATGCCCTTGGGCTTCATGGCGCGAAGACGTTCGATCGACTCGCCCGGCGAAACAAGCAGGCTGAACGCTCCGGCTTCCCGCACGCGGCGTGCGATCAACTGTGCGTACTGGCTGCCGAAATCGAGCACCAGGATCGTGTCGGGCGTGTTGTTGGCGGCTGGGGTCATGGGTTTCCGTTTGGAAATCCGATGGTACAAATGGAATGGTGACCCGTCGCCCCTTCGCATTCGCGCTGCTTTCGCTGATCACGCTGTCCGGCTGCAACACGCCCTCGGCGTCGTCCACGGACTCGATGGATCGCATCCAGGCGTTGCAAACCATGGGACGCTCGGGTCATGAGCAGGATGTGCCCCGCATCCTGCCCTCGCTCTCCAGCGAGGATCCGCTGGTCCGGTGGACCGCGCAACGCACGCTCGTGACGCTCACCGGAACCACCAACGGCTACGACTGGGCCGCCGATCGCCTTGATCGCGCTTCCGCCATCGAGGCATGGGTGAAGTGGTGCAAGGATCGGGGCCTCACCCCGCCGGAGGCGCGGTGACATGAGCGAGCCTTTCCACGATCCCGCCATCCACCTGCAGATCCTCAGTCGCCCTGAACTGCTGGCTCCGGTGCGAGCGCTTGTGAACACCATGGCGGCGCACGAAGGCCTGGATGATCTGGCGGCCTGTCACCTGATCCTCGCGATGGACGAGGCGCTCACCAACGTCATCCGCCATGGATACGACGGCGACCCCAACGGCCGCATCTGGATCGCGGTCTCCACGCTCGAAGATGGCGCCGGCATCCGCGTGGTGATCGAGGATCGCGCACGAACGGTGGACCCCGAGGCGCTGCAGAGCCGCGATCTGGAGGACATCCGACCGGGCGGGCTTGGCATGCACCTGATGCGCACACTGGTTGATCGTTTCGAGCATCTGCCGCGCACCGACGGCGGCATGCGTGTGGTGCTGGAGAAGCGGGCAACCCCACAGACCGCCGCAACCACCGCCTGAGCCCGTTGCGGTGGCAGTGAACCTGCCCCGCCACTACCATCGCGGCATGCAGAGATCGCGATCGATACCTCCAACGGCGCCACGATCCTCGCGCCCAAGGGCGATGTGGACATGGCCCGTTCGCCGGTGATGCGCAAGACCATCACCGACTCGCTCCAGAAGAAGCCGACGGCACTGGTGCTGGATCTCTCCGGTGTGCCCTACATGGACAGCTCGGGTCTGGCCACCATGGTGGAAGCGCTGCAGAACGCACGCAAGGGCCAGACGCCCCTGAAGCTCTGCGGCCTCACGGCGCGCGTGAAGAGCATCCTGGAAATCGCGCGCCTTAACACCGTGTTCGCGATCTTCGACACGCGTGAGCAGGCGCTGCAGGGCTGAACGCCGCAGGCATCCGCATGACACGCCTCAGCACCACCGCCCGCGGCGCAGCGAACCAGTGGGCCGAAAAGTGGCTTGCCACGTTCGAGCTCGTGGGTGCCGTCACGCTGCTGGGCGCGCTGGTGTTTCAGTGGCTGCACCGAGCGCTCCTGCTTCGACGCGTGCGCTTCGGGTTCCCTGCCGCCGTGGCACAGATGGTTCGCGTGGGCGTGCGCAGCATCTCCATCGTGATGCTGGTTTCGGGCTGCATCGGCATCATCCTCGCGCTGCAGACCTCACCCAGCCTGCGTGACTTCGGTCAGACCGACAAGGTGGCCAACCTGATCGCCGTGGCGGTGTTCCGCGAGCTGGGACCGCTGGTGGCGGCGATCGTGCTCACGGGCTTCGCCGGCGCCAGCATCGCCGCAGAGATCGGCACCATGGTGGTCGGCGAGGAGATCGAGGCGCTCGAGAGCATGGCGCTCGATCCGGTGCGGTTCCTGGTCGTGCCGCGCGTGGTGGCCACCACCATCAGCCTGGTGCTGCTGGCGGTCATCGGCGACCTCACCAGCGTGATCATGGGTGGCGTCACGGGCGTGTTCTTCCTGGACATCCCCTACGAGCTTTACAAGAACAACACCATCAACCAGCTCAAGGTGGGCGACTTCACCACCGGCCTGTTCAAGGCCGGCGTGTTCGGAACCATCCTGGGCCTGATCGCCTGCCACAACGGCCTGCGCGTGACCGGTGGCGCAGCGGGTGTGGGCCGCGCCACCACCGACACCGTGGTGCAGACCGTGGTCACGGTGGTGCTCGCTGACCTGCTGTTCAGCGCACTCTTCTACGCTTTCGGCTGGAATTGATCGGGACACGCGCTGCCGCGGCGGCGATCCGTCGCTAGGCTGCGGCGGCATGCTCGGACATCTGCTCCAGGTCGAGGTCGAGGAACTCATCGCGGCGCGCGACTGGAGTGGTCTTCGCGGCATCATGCATGGGCTTGATGACGCGGACCTGGCGGACATCCTGATCGATCTGCCCACCGAAGACGAAGGCATCGTGTTCCGGCTGCTCGCGAAGGACCGTGCCGCGGCCGTGTTCTCCTGCATGCCGGTGGATCGTCAGGCCGAGCTCGTGTCCTCGCTCTCCAGCGACCAGCTGCGCGACGTGCTCGACGGCATGACGCCCGATGACCGCGTGTCGCTGCTCGATGAACTGCCGGGCGAAGTGACGCGACAGGTGCTGGAATCGCTCAGCCCGCAAGCGTTGGCGGCCACCCGCACACTGCTCGGCTATCCCGAAGGCACGGCCGGGCACGTGATGACGCCGGAATTCGTCTCGCTGGCACCAGACATGACGGCTGCCGAGGCGCTGGACACGGTGCGCCGCTCCACGCGGCGGGTGGAGACCATGAACGTGGTCTACGTGATCGACCGCGCCGGCACGCTGCTGTTCGATCTGCGACTGGTCGATCTGGTGCGCGCCGATGCGCAGGCACGCGTGGGCGCGCTGCAATCGCGTCCGCTGGTCACCATTCCGGTGCGCACCGAGCTGCCCGAGGTGGTGCAACTGTCCCGGCGCTATGACCGCGTGGCGCTGCCGGTGGTGGATGACGCGGGCAAGCTGCTCGGAATCATCACCTTCGACGACGTGATCGACATGAGCGAGGTCGAGGACACCGAGATGGCACAGCGCCTCGGTGGTCTCGAAGCCATCGACACGCCCTACGCGCGCACCGCCTTCACCACCTTGCTGCGCAAGCGCGGGCTGTGGCTCTCCGTGCTGTTCGTCGGCGAGATGCTCACCGCCACCGCCATGGCGCGCTTCGAGTCGGAGATCGCCGCCGCCGTGGTGCTTGCCCTGTTCATTCCGCTGGTCATCTCGAGCGGCGGCAACTCCGGCAGTCAGGCCGCCACGCTGATCGTGCGATCGCTGGCGCTCACGGAGCTTGCCCTGCGCGACTGGTGGCGCGTGCTGCTGCGCGAGCTCGGATCGGGCCTGCTGCTCGGCGGCTGGCTCGGTGCGATCGGGTTCGCGCGCGTGATCCTGTGGCAGCAGATGGGCTGGACCGACTACGGACCGCATGCCACGCGTCTGGCCGTGACGGTGTGGGTGAGTCTGGTGGGCGTGGTCACCTTCGGCACGGTGGCCGGCAGCATGCTGCCCTTCGCGCTGCGTGCCGTGAAACTGGATCCTGCCACCAGCAGCGCACCCTTCGTGGCCACACTGGTGGATGTGACCGGCCTGATCATCTACTTCACGGTGGCCGCGCTGATCCTGCGCGGCTCCATGCTGTAGCGAGCGCGCTAGCGAAACCGCACGCCGGAGAGTTCCAGCATGGTGACCGCCGCCATCGCCTCGGCGGTGCCGATGCCGGTGGCACTCGCGATCTGGTCGTAATCCACGCGCCCGACCTGACGGATGGCCGCCAACACCCTTCGCTGCGGCTCCGGCAGCATCGCCGGTATCGACGCGCGCGCCTCGGTGGCAGGCCGCAGCGCTCCGGCAACCAGCATCGGCGACGCATGCAGCTGCTCACTGACATCGGCCACGCAGGTGACCAGCGATGCCCAGCCCTCGCGAATCGCCCGGTGACACCCGGCGCTCGCGGGCGAATCCGCGCGACCCGGCACGGCCATCACCTCGCGCCCGTGATCCTCGGCCGCCAACCGCCCCGTGATCAGCGCACCGGAGTTGCGCCGCGCCTCCACCAGCAGCGTTCCGATGCTCAGGCCGCTGATGATGCGGTTGCGTCGCGGAAACAAGCCCGCCTCGCTGGGGAACATCGTCGGAAACTCGCTGCACACGCACCCGCCCGCCTCCACGATCGCGTCGAACAGTGGCCCGTGCTCGGGCGGATAGGGAAGCCCCAATCCACCCGCCAAAACCGCGATGGTTCGTCCGCCATGGCGCAACGCAGCGCGGTGCGCCGCCGCGTCGATGCCTCGAGCGCCCCCGGACACCACGGTGAACCCCTGCTCGGCCAGCCATCCAGCAAATCGATCGGCCTGCTCAAGGCCGTAACCCGTGCATGCACGGCTTCCCACCACCGCCACCGCGAATCGGTCGGCCTCCGTGAAGGCCCCACGAATCCACAGCGCCAACGGCGCTGACGGAATCGCCTCGAGCAGCGGCGGCCAGTCCGGGTCACCGGGCAGCACGCCGCGAATGCCTGCGTCGTCCATGCGCCGCAACTCCGCCTGCACATCCACGACATGCAGCGCCTCGTGCACGCGACAGGCAGGCGCCTCGCCGATCACCGCAGCCAGATCATCCGCACTCGCCCGCAACACCGCGCGTGCGTCCCCGAAGGCCTGCAGCAGCCTGCGACCCTCCACGGGACCCACACCGCGCGCCATGGCGATCGTCCATTGCTCTCGGGGAATGTCTGCGGGTACGCGGGGCATGCGCACAACCTAGTGACGCATCGCGCCCCCTCGCCCCTGCGCTGCCTTTTTTCCTGCAGATCGATTCAGTCGGTGCCGTGGCCTCGAAGCCACGCATCCTCGGCCTCAGACTGATCCACCGCGATGGTGTCCTGCCAGGCCGACGCGATCGATGCGCCATCCACCGTGGCACTCGTCTCCGAACCAGCCAGTTCGAAAGGTGGCTGCACCTGCGGCCATTCGAACGACTCCTCTTCCAAGGCTTCGGCGGTGGCGGCGGGGCCATCCACATCGCCTGTTTCCACCGGCAGTTCATCGAAGGCTTCATCCGCCGTCACCACGCTCACGACCTGTTCGGCCTCGATTGCGGCCTCGGCTCGCTCCTCAGCTGCCGCTTCGGCCTCCGCGGCCACTTCAGCCTCCACCGCCTCGCGCCACGATTCCACATCCGGCTCCTGCGCCGGAAGCGAGGGCCTTGGCGACACGCTGAATCCCATCACCAGACCAAGGAACACCACCACCGCACCACCGCCCATCAGCCACAGGCGGCGCGGTCCATCCGCAAGGCGCGTGAGCAGCGTGTCGGGTGGCGGTGTGGGCTGGAATGCCTCCTGGGGCACCGTGGCCTCGATCCAGTCGCTCACGGTGCTTTCGATGCTGGTCGCCATCAACAGCGGCTCCACATCGTCTGGCATCAGGTTCAGCTGGCTGGCCGCCAGACGCCGCAGCAGCGCAGGATCGCGCGCCGAAAGATCCTTCATGAACCGGTCGTAGGCCTGCAGGCGCTGGGCGTTGTAGGCCTCCCGAAACTCGAGCGCCGACAACTGCTGGCGCAGTTCATGCAGGTCACGCTCGGCCGGCAGCAGTGCCGACGCCACCATCACCACCAGACCCGCCAGCGTGAACAGCCAGCCGGGGTCGAAGCGGAAAAGGGGTGCGGTCCGGGACATTCCCCCATCATCGGTCATCCATCCCCAAAAACGCAAAAACGGCCGCCGGATGGCAGGCCGCCTTTGCTCCTTCGCCAACCCAGTGGGTCAGGCCAGGTCGGGGAAGATCTTTCGGACGGTGGACACCAGATCCTTCACGTGGCTGATCGACTCGTCCATCAGCTTGCGCTCTTCAGGCTGGAACTTCACCTCCACCACCTTTTCCATGCCGGCGGAACCCAGCACGCAGGGCACGCCCACGAAGTAGCCCTGGCCCTTCTGGCCGGGGCTCACGCCGTACGCATCCTCGCAGTAGGCCGCGCAGGGCAGGATGCGCTTCTTGTCCTTCACGATGGCTTCCACCATCTGGATGGTGCCGCTGGCAGGCGCGTAGTAGGCGCTGGTGCCCATCAACTGCACGATCTCGCCGCCACCCACCTTGGCGCGCTGCACGCAGCGGTCGATCACTTCCTTGGACAGCAGCTGGTCGATCGGGATGCCGTGCACGCTGGTGAAGCGCGGCAGCGGCACCATGTCGTCACCGTGGCCGCCGAGCAGCAGCGACTGGATGTCCTCGACGCTGCAGCCCAGTTCCATGGCCAGGAAGGTGCGGAAACGCGCCACGTCCAGTGCGCCGGCCTGACCCAGGATGCGGCTGGTCGGGAAGCCCGTCACCTTCCACGCGGTGTACACCATCGCGTCGAGCGGATTGCTCACCACGATCACCACGGCGCCGGGGGCGAACTTGGCCACCTGCTCGCTCACCGCGCGCACGATCTTCACGTTGGTGGTGATCAGGTCGTCGCGGCTCATGCCGGGCTTGCGGGGCAGGCCCGCGGTGATCACCACCACGTCGCTGTCCTGAATGTCCTTGTAGTCGCTGGTGCCCGTCACGCGGCTGTCGAATTCCTCGATGGGGCCACACTGCATCAGGTCCAGCGCCTTGCCCTTCGCCACGCCTTCCTTCTCAGGAATGTCCAGCAGCACGATGTCGCCAAGTTCCTTGGCGGCAGCCCAGTGGGCGCAGGTGGCTCCAACGTTTCCGGCTCCGATGATGGAGATCTTGGCTCGACGCATGGCAGTGCTCCTAAGGGGGTGTTCGTGCGGCCCGCTCGGCCGCGAAGGGCAAGGAGGATAGCGGTTCGCGGCATGCGCCAATCGGATGCGGGCACCCCGCAAAAGCGACACGGCCGCCCGGTGAGGGGCGGCCATGCTTCCAGTGCGCCAGAAAGGACTCGAACCTTCGACCTCGCCCTTATCAGGGGCGTGCTCTAGCCAGCTGAGCTACTGGCGCGCAAGGGGGACACAGTATAGCGAAAGTCCACACCCGCCCTGCTGGCGCCAGCGGTTTCAACAACCCAGCCCCTCAGCGCGACGGGCTATAGCGGGTCCGACCGTCCGGATCGACGATCAGCGTGGATCCGGTGCCCTTGGCCGCCTTGCTCGGAAACCACCCCCACTCCGGGCGGTCCTCAGGGCCGAAGAACTCGAACTCCTGGCTCTGGATCACGGCCTGGTTCATCTCGGCCTTTGAAACGGTCACCTCGCGAATGTCGCCGGGCTTCATGTCCGCGGGCAGCGTGCTCAATTCGTGGTTCAGCCGCGCTTCCAGCCGCCGGCGTCGGGCACGCAACTGCTCCGGCGACAACTGGCCATCATGGGCTTTTTGCACCAGCGCATCCAGCTGTTCGGTGGAACGCTCGAGGGCCGCGCGGCGCGGATTGGCCTCTGCCGCGAAGGCCGGCGCGCCCATCGCGAGCGAAATCCCCACCACGCACCATTGCCATGCCTGCTTCATGCGTCGCTCCTTCGGGCCATCTACGGGCCGAGACCGGGCTGCGTGAGGCGCCCGGACAGAAAACTCACCAACCCGGCAACCGGCCCAGCACCGGCTCCAGCACATCCCGCACCGACACCACGCCGATCGGCGCACGCCCGTCGATCACCACGGCGATCGACACCCCCGCCTCGCGCATCAGTCGCAACGCCTGCAGGCCCGGCAGCGAGGCCGGCACCAGCACCGGCTTGCGCGCGATCGATGCGGGGGATGCATCGGGCTCCACGAGCAGGTCAATCGATGTCACCACCCCGACACAGGCGCCCTCCATGTCGATCACCGGGTAGCTCGCGCGGGGTCGCGTGCGCAAGGTCTCGCGCACCACCTGCGGCAGCGCGTCGTCGGCCAGGCTTGCCACGCGCTTCCATGGTGTCATCAGCGCGCCCACGCCGCGACGCGAAAGTTCCAGCACGCGACCCGCCATGGCCACCTGACGCTCGTCCACGGCGCCCCGACTCTCGCGCAGCAACTCCACCACGCGCATGCGAGCGTCCACCACCTCCGATGGCGCCAGACGGAAGCGACGCACCGCGATGTCACCCAGCCACACAAGCAGTGGCACCGCACCGCACACCGTCAGCATCCAGCGCAGCAATCGCGCGACCGGCGCCACCGCCACGGTCCAACTGTCGGCGTGCACCCGGAACGCCTCCTTGGGCAGGGTTTCGCCGAACACCACGAGCAGTGGCAGCAGCACGATCGCGTCCACGATCATGCCCATCACCGGGGAAAGCCCCCAGCCTTCCAGCATGTGCGCGATGGCGGATGACAGGATGTAGCCCGCCGCGGTGTTGCCCACCAGCAGCGTGGCCAGCCATCGATTCGGATGCCGAAGTTCATCCAGCAGCAACCTCGCGCGCGGTTCTCCACGCTCGGCACGAATCGCCAGACGCAGGCGGTTCACCGTGTAGGCGCCCGTCTCCACGCCACTGAAAAAGGCCGAAGCGCACAGGCTCGCGACCAGCAGCAGCAGGTACGGAAGTGCCTCGCCCACGCTCACGCGCCACCCTGCCCTTCGCTGGCCGGCGTCCACTGCACTCGATCGATGCGTGTGCCCGACATGGCAAGCACGCGCACGCGCCAGCCTCCCCAATGCACCTCATCGCCCACGCGCGCAACACGATCCAGGCGCTCCATGATGGCACCAGCGACCGTGTCGGCCCCCGATGCCGGTTCCGGCTCACCGAGTCGCTCGAACGCCTCGCCAAGATCCGCGTCGCCCGGCGCCGTCCATCCACCTCCAACCTGTCGAACCCACGCCTCGGATGGCGCATCGGCTTCACGGCCACCGATCTCACCCACCGCGTCGCGCAGGGTCACCATGCCGGCCGTGCCGCCGAATTCATCCACCACCACCGCCACGCGCTGGCCGCTTCGCTCAAACCATCCAAGCAGCTGTCCAATGGTGGCCAGTTCCGGAATGAAGCCGGCAGGCTGGATGTGGTCCTTCAACGGCGTACGGTCACCGCGCGCATCCAGCAGGTAGCTGCGGACATCCAGGAAGCCCGCCACTGAATCGAGATCTGGCTCGGCCACCACCAGACGACGACGGCGCGTGCGCTGCGCCTCGGCCGCGATCTCCCGCCGCGTGGCGTCGGTGCGGATCCACGCCAGAAACACGCGCGGCGTCATCACTTCCTTCACGCGGCGCGCGCCAAGCCTCGTCACGCGGCGGATGGCCTCGCCTTCCTCGACCGCCAGAACCCCCTGCTGCTGGCTCTGCGCAAGCAATTCGGCCAGTTCGTGTGCCTGCACTTCGCCAGCCGCGGCGGGTCCGGCCAGACGCACCAGCGGCGCAAGCACCGGGCCCTCCAGCACGTGACGGATCGGCGCCGTCGCGCCGTGCAGCAGCGCCATCGGCGGTGCCACCCACGGCAACATGGCACGCCGGGCGATGTTGCCGATCAGTTTCGGCAAGGTCTCACCCACCAGCACAAGCAGCAGCAGCGTCACCACAGCGATCGCCAATTCAGCCCACACGCCATGCTCCAGTTGCATCGCGATGCCGCTCGACACGACGAAGTAGAGCGTGTTCACGGTCATGTTGCCCAGCAGAACGGTGAGCAGCAGGGCTCGAGGTTCGGCCAGCAGACGCTCCACTCGGCGCGACAGCACCGGGCGCTCACGCGCCAACCACTCACGGTCCGATCCCGTCAGGCCGAACAGCGTCGTCTCGGCGCAGCTGCACAGCGCGCTGCCCACGATCAGGGGCAGCAGCAGCAGGCACAGAAGCCACAGAAGGGCCACGCTCACTGCAGCAATGCCTCCCGCGCACGCCGAACGGCGCGAAGGCGGCCCAACGCCTCACCTGCGTCGGCCCACACCGACGAATCCCCGCCCACCAGACGGTCAAAGAGCCGCTCCGCATCGGCTTCTGCCTGCCTGCGCAACGCTTCCAGTTCATCCTGCACGCCCACATCCCCACCGTCGATGGCCTCGCGCAGCGACATCATCTGCATCAGGAACGCCGGCTGCGGGCGCGCGTCGTTCGGACGCGGCACGGGCGCGAACAGTTCGAGCAACGCCTGACCTCGCGCAAGCGGATCCACCAGCGTCGCCGCCGCCTCGTTCGCCTTCGCCACGCGCTGCTGCGCCGCGTCGCGCTCGGCCGCATCGGCGAAGCGATCCGGGTGCCATCGCGCCGCCATGCGCCGCTGCGCATCACGCACGGTCTGCGCAGGCAAGCTCCATGCAGGGGACAGCCCAAGGGCCTCGAACGCCTCGCGCACTCAGTCGCCTCCCGCCACGCGGTCAACCTCGTCCAGGCTGGTCGAACCATTGGCCACCAGCTGAAAGCCGAACTGCTGCAGCGTGATGAAGTGCCCCTGCTGCAGCACCGTGCGAATCTCGGAGATCGTCGGTCGCTTCAGCACCACATCGCGAAGCGGCTCCGTGAATTCCAGCAATTCCAGAAGCGCACGGCGCCCGAAGTATCCGGTCTCCAGGCACGCCGGGCAGCCCGCCGGCACATGCACGGCGCCCACGCCCTCGCCCATGCGCCCCATGCGCATCAGCTGCTGCGAGGTGGGCCGGGTGGCGCGGCGGCAGCGCTCGCACAACGATCGGCACAGTCGTTGCGCCACGATCAGGTTCAGCGCGTTCGCCACCAGATACGACTCCACACCCAGGTCCAGCAGCCGGAAGATCGCCCCGATCGTGTCCTTGCTGTGCACCGTGCTGTACACCAGATGTCCCGTCATGGCGGCCTGCATCGCCACCTGCGCCGTCTCGATGTCGCGGATCTCGCCCACGA
>RFQW01000121.1 GCA_009924765.1 Planctomycetota bacterium
CACCACCGGTCGCACGCCGAGTGACTGCAGTCGAGCGATGGCGGCGCGGGCGTCGGGGCGCTCGCGGTCGCTGAGCGCGATGGCGCCCTGCGGCACGCCATCGAGCAGCACGGTCATGATGGTGTGGCCCTGCGCGTCGAGTTCGGTGATGGCCTGCTGCAGCGTCGCGGGCACCGGTGCGCCGCTCTCGGCGAGCAGGCGCGGCGAACCCGCCTGCAGTCGCGCGCCCTGCAGCGTGCCTTCAAGACCCTTGCCCTTGATGGCCGCCACACCGTCGGCGGTGAGCACGGGCACGCCGCGCGTTTCCGCGGCCAGCACAACGGCGCGCGCGATCGGATGCTCGCTGCGACGCTCCAGCGCGGCGGCCAGCGAAAGCAGGCGCACCTCGTCCACGCCGGGCACCGTGGCGATGGAGATGATCTCGGGGCGACCTGCGGTGATGGTGCCCGTCTTGTCCATGGCGATCGCGCGGATCTCGGCCAGGCTTTCCAGATGCAGACCGCCCTTGATCAGCACACCGCTGCGGGCGGCACGCGCCACGCCTGCCAGCACGGCGGCGGGGGTGCTGATGGCCAGCGCGCACGGACTTGCACCCACCAGCATGGCGATCGCGCGAAGCAGCGCTTGATCGAACGGCAGCCAACCCAGAAGCGGCGGAAGCACGATGGCGGCCACGGTGCCTGCCACCACGCATGGAACGTAGATGCGCGTGAAGGCCTCGGCGGTGCGCTGCGTGCGACCCTTCTGGTGCTGCGCTTCCTCCACCAGACGGATCATGCGCGACATGGTGCTGTCGGCGGAGCGCTTGGTCACGCTCACTTCCAGACTTCCGTCGCCGTTCACGGTGCCGGCGAACACGTCGTCGCCCGGCGACTTCTCCACCGGCACGCTCTCGCCGGTGATGGGGCTCTGATCCACCGCGCCCGAGCCGGCGCGCACGCGACCGTCGGCGGGCAGGCGTTCGCCGGGGCGCACGATCACCACATCATCGACCTGCAGCTGCTCCACCGGCACTTCCTGTTCCTGCGTGCCGCGCAGCAGGCGCGCGGTCTTGGGCGCCAGCTTGCCCAGCGCGCGGATGGCCTTGCGCGCCTGACCCATGGCGTAGTGCTCCAGCGCGTTGCCGAGCGCGAACAGGAACAGCAGCAGGCCGCCATCGACCCACTTGCCGATGAAGGCCGCACCCACGGCGGCCACCACCATGAGGAAGTCCACGTCGAGATGTGCGCGAAGCGCCAGCTTCAGGCCGCGCACGAACGCCTCGAGACCGGCGATCAGGTACGCGGCCATGAACAGCGCCAGCTGCACTTCGCGCGGCGCGCCGATCCATTCCCGCTGCATCGCGTAGGCCGTGGCCAGTGCCAATCCGGCAAGCACCGGCACCAGCAGTTCCGAGATGCCGGAGCCTTCCTCGCCGTGCGGATCCATGTCATGCGAGGAGGGGATGGCGTCGTCGGTCACACGGCGAAAGATAGCCGCGTGGCGATACCATGACGCGAATGGACACCTTCCGATTTCCACCGCCCACGCCGAGCGACCTTGGTGACCGCGAAGTGCCGCGTGACGGCTCGCGTCTGCAGGGCGTGCGTGTGGCGCTGCTGGTGACCGGAGGCATCGCGGCGTTCAAGGCGCCCATGATCGCGCGTGCGCTGCGACGACAGGGCGCGCAGGTGACCGCCTTCTGCAGCGAGGAAGCGCTTCGCTACGTCACGCAGGACGCGATGGAGTGGAGCACCACGAATCCGGTGGTGGTGCGGCTGTCGGCCCACGCCGAGCATCTGTCCGATGCCGCGCCCTTCGATGCATATCTGGTCGCGCCCGCCACGGCGGCCACCATCGCGCGCATGGCGTGCGGTCTGGCCGAGGGCGTGGTCGGCGCCACGCTGGCCAGCGCCATCGGACGCATGGAGCGCGGGCAGGCACGCGTGCTGGTGGCGCCCACCATGCACGGCAGCATGCACACCAGCATTCTTGTGGAGAATCTGGAGAAGCTGCATCGCATCGGCGTGCGGGTGATTCCGCCGCGCGACGCCTATGGCAAGCACAACCTTCCGGATGAAGCCACGCTGGTGCAGGAAGTGTGCGCGGCGATGGAAGGCGCATCCACGAAGACGACCGCAAAGGATCCGAACCACGCATCTCGAGGGAGCGTTCAACGCCCATGATCACCGCCACCATCCTGTCCCTGTCCGCGTCCGCCGCGCTTGCGCAGATCAGCCCCACGCCCATCAGCGTGAACGGCCAGGTGCCGAAGCTGGTGCACACCGCTGCCGGCAGCCCGATGACCGAGACCGCCACCGTGCAGTGCCCGCTTCCGAGCGTGGCGCCCGCCTTCGGCAACGTGCTCGACTTCGCCGGCGACCGGCTGGTGATCACCGGCGCGTGCATCGTGCGGCAGCCCGGTGCGGATGGCCAGGTCGCCACGTTCGAGCTGCATCCCGACGGCACATGGAAGACGCAGCCGAACATGCCGCAGGTGGCCGGCCTGCGTCCCGAGGAATTCGTGCTGCAGCGCATCGCCTGCAACGCCGACACGCTGGTGACGCCCATCACGCGCAAGAGCGGTTCGAGCGATCTGGTGTGGTTCGCGCGCGTGAACGAGGCGCAGACCTGGAAGCAGATGGGCATGATCAAGGCCCCGCCCGGCGCCAGTCGCGTGAACTTCGGCGGCGCCATCGCCATGCAGGGCAACCTGCTCGCGGTGAACGAGGTGAGCGTGCGGCCCGGTCTGAGCGACGAGCAGTACCTGACCAGTCCGAAGGTGTATCTGTTCGAGCGCACGGACACGGGCTGGAAGGCCGCCGGGTCGCTGCAGCGCGACGAGGCGAAGAAGCCCTGGTGGTTCGGTGCGTCGCTGGCGATCAGCGGCGACACGCTGGTGGTGGGCTACCCCGCGGCGCTGCAGCCCTTCCAGAGTGACAAGGCGCGCGCCGGCAACGAGTCACCCAAGGTGTGCGTGTATCGACGCGGCGACAAGGGCTGGGGACTGGAGCAGGAAATCGAGTCGTCGGGGCTGAGCCCGTACTTCGGTTTCGGCAATCGCGTCGCGATCGATGGCGACCTGATGGCGGTGCAGTCGCTCAATCCCTTTGCAGAGGGCGCCGACGTGTTCGTGTTCCGTCGCACCGATGGCGTGTGGAACATCGAGGCGCAGCTGATGCCGGGCGCGGATGTGACGCGTGGCCGCGGATTCGGCTTTGCGCTGCAGGTGAGCGGTGGCCGCGTGATCGTGGGCGACTCCAGCGCCGAGGAGGCGGGGGACAAGAGCGGTCGCGTGTTCGTGTTCGAGAAGGTGGGCACGCTGTGGATCGAGACCACGCGGTTGAAGCCCAAGATCTTCTGCGCGCCCGCCAGCTTCGGCAGCGCCATCGCGGCGAAGTGGCCATGGATCGCCGTGGGCCGCGTGCACAACGAGCGTCTGGGCGTGGAGCCGGGTGGCGCCTACATGTTCGACATGCGCACGGCGCCGCCGCCGCCCGCGCCGCCAGCGGCGACCGAGCAGCCCGCGCAGACGAAGCGCATGCCCACGGACGATCCCGCGAACGTCAACTCCACTGGCGCACGCTGAACGCCAGCATCACGAAGCCGGCGGCCAGTTCGAACGACTTTTCCCAGCCAGCCGGCCACTGTGCCGGAGCGACGGGATTGAGCAGCGCAGCCAGGAAGGCCAGCGTGCCTGCCCACGCCGCGCTGCCGTTGCGCGCGCACTGGAAGGCGGCCACGGCGCTGACGCCGAACACACCCCACTGCGCGTAGTCCTTCACGGCGCCGACCGAGAGCTTGGCGATGATGCCGAATTCAACGGCACCCATGGCCACCAGCCATGCGCCTGCCACCGCGATCGTGATCAACCACCACCTTGGCATGCGCGAAGCATAACGGGATGCATGTGGAGGCGGGCTACACTCGTCCCTTCGCCAGCACCAACTGCATCCTGATGCACGCGCCAGACACTGCCCACACGCCGAGATGATGGAAAGCTCCACCAACATGCCGCAGCCCACGCCCGATCACGGCGCGCTGTCCGATGCCGAGCGCTTTCTGGTGGAACTGGCGCGTGACCTGCATCGCTTCGGCACGCCGGCGCATCGCTTGGAGGAGCAGGTGTCGCGCTGTGGCGCGAGGCTAGGCGTTCCCACGACCATGTTCAGTCTGCCCACCTTCCTGGCGCTGGCGTTCGGTCCGCTGGACCGGCAGCGCGTGGTGAACGTGCGCGTGGATCCGGGTTCCACCGACCTGGGGCGACTGCACGCGATGGAAGGCATCCAGCGGCGCGTGTTGACCGGCGAGATCAGTCCAAGCGTGGGAGCCGCCTCGTTGCGCGAACTGGGCGCGAGTCCGCCGGCGTTCAACCAGTGGTTCACCTGGGCTGCCTACGGCTTGTCGGCGATGGCGGCCACCCGATTCTTCGGCGGTGATGTGCGCGATGCGGTCGCAGGTGCGATCGTGGGCCTGCTTGTCGGCGGCCTTTCGCTGGCGCTGAATGCGCACTCCGATCGCGCGGCGCTGGCCGAATTCCTGGCAGGCATCGTGGCCACGCTGGGCGCGTGGGCGCTGGCGCACCTGATGCCACCCATCACCATGGGTGCGGTCATGCTTGCAGGCGTGGTGGTGCTGCTGCCCGGCTTCAACATGACGCGCTCGCTGGTGGAACTGGCCACGCGCAACCTCGCAGCCGCTTCATGGGTTCGGTGATGACGCTGGTGGCGCTCGGCTTCGGCGCAGCGATCGGCGATCGCATCGTGATGCGTCTGCCGCTGGCCGAGATGCAGCCACCGATGCCTGCGCTGGATTGGCTCGGCGTGCTGCCCGCTGCACTGATCAGTTCGATGGCCGCGGTGATCCTGCTGCAGGCGCGCTGGCGCGACACGGGCTGGATCGTGCTTGCGGCGCTGCTGGGGCTCTACGGCGCGCGTCTTGGCGCCATGCTGCTGGGGCCCGAACTTGGCGTGTGCCTGGGCGCATTCGTGGTGGGCATCTCCGGCAACGTGTTCAGTCGCGTGTTCCGACGCGCCGCCGTCACCATGGTGGCGCCGGGTCTGCTGCCGCTGGTGCCAGGCTCGCTCGGCATGCGCGGAACGGCGTTCCTGTTCATGGACAGCCCGGCACGCAGCGCATCCTGGGCGATCGCCGCACTGGTGATCGCTGGAGCGCTGGTGGCCGGGGTGTTGGCCGCCAATGTGTTCGTGCCGCCGCGGCGAAGCGCCTGATCAGCGCATCATCGCGTCGAGCGCGGCGGTGAGCGACGAGGTGCCGTCGGGCTTGGTCACCTTGCCATCCAGGATGTCCTGGCTGGTGGGCACCGGGCCGTAGGTCGCCGCGTTCACCTTGTTGGCGGGGGAGAAGTTCAGGCCGCCGAGCTCGGCGCCACCGAACAGACCGCTGCCCTTGATGAAGTACTCGTACTCGGGCTTCTTCGACTTGGTGTTGCCGCTGTCGCTGCCGCCCGTGCCTTCGGCCACAGCCTGAAGATGCATGCCGCCGGCGACGAACTGCTTGATCGCGTCATCGGTGTTGAACACAACCAGCACGTCCTTGCTCTGGCCGCCCAACTGCGCGCCGATGGTGCCGGCCGCACTGTCGAAGGCGAAGGGAGCGCCCCAGCCGCCGCCCACGCGCTTCAGCACCACGCCGCCGCCACCTTCGCCACCGATGCCGACGCCGCCCTGGGCGATGTTCATGATGGCCACGCCCTTGGCGTCCTTCATCTGCTGCTTGGTGGGCTTCTTGTCCTGCGGCAGCGTGTTCACCTCGGCCAGCGACAGCGAGGCGTCGCTGATGCGGCTGCTCATGGTGCTGGCGCCGCAGCCCACGGGCAGCAGGGCGAGTGCGGACATGACGATGACGGTG
>RFQW01000122.1 GCA_009924765.1 Planctomycetota bacterium
GACAACCAGTGCCTCAAGCGCATCCTGCCCGGCGAGGTGCTTGCCAAGGCGCGCGACATGCTGAAGCGCGCCACGCCCGCCGCGGTGGATGCAGCCTGAACCGATGGGCCCCGTGCAAGCCATCGCGACCGTGATTCGCTGGTGCTGGGCGCAGCGTCATCGCTTCTTCAAGTTCGGCGTGGTGGGCGTGAGCGGCGTGGCCATCAACCAGATCGCCATCTGGGTATGCCAGGAGAAGCTGTTCACCGGCGTGGACAACCCCTCGCTTCGCCTGAACCTGAGCATGGCCGTCGGCATCGTGCTGGGCATGACCAACAACTTCCACTGGAATCGCAAGTGGACGTGGAAGGATCGAGGTCGCACGCAGGACCTGCCCATCGTGCAGCAGTACCTGCAGTACGCGGCCGCCAACTGGGCCGGCATCGTGGTGCAGGTGACGCTGACCAACCTGCTGGTGCGTTGGATGCCCTATCTGCCCGCCAACCTGTTCGGCATCGGCGTGGCGTGCGTGATCAACTTCATCCTGAACGATCTGTGGACCTATCGCCATGTGGCCACCGAGGGCATCGACCCCGAGGCTGCGCGGTTGGAACGCGCGCGCCTGGCCGTGCCGCTGATCATCTGCGGACTCATCCTGGGTCTGTGCACCTATCTGCACGGGCTGGGCTCCATCCACATCCTGCGCAACGGCGACGAGCTGGTGTACATGCAGATCACGCGCGTCACCGGCACGCTTGGCCAGTGGCTGCCGCTGCAGAGCGGCATGGAGGAGATGCGAAACACCAAGCCGCCGCTGCTGTTCTGGCAGGGCCTGCTCACCACCGACTGGGGCGCGCACTGGTCGCTGGTGGCGTTGCGATGGCCCAGCGTGATGTGGACCTTCGCCACCGGCATCCTGTGCGGACTGCTTGCGTGGCGCATGTCGGGTCGCGATCCGTTCAAGGGCGCGCTGGCGGCGCTGTTCTATCTGGCCTTCTTCAGCAGCTATCGATACGGGCGGCCGTTCCTCACCAACCCGGCGGAAACCTTCTGGGTGTTCGCGTGCTTCTTCACCATGCTGTGGTGGAAGCCGCGCAGTTTCGACTCGAAGGTGGTGTTCCCCACGGTGATCGGCGTGCTGGCCGGCATGGCGCTGCTCACCAAGAGCTTCGCGCAGCTGCTGCCCATCGGCGTCGGACTTGCGTGGTGGCACATGCATGTGCGCGGCTGGCAGTGGGGGGCGTTCGTGCGTCGTTCGCTGCCCGGGCTTGCGTGGATCGCGCTGTTGTCGCTTGGCATGTTCTCGCTGTGGTTCGCGCTGGATCCCGAACCCGCGGCCATCTGGCGCGAGTTCGTGATGGGCGAGAACGTGGGCAAGATGGGCGCGGGATTCGGTGCGTGGGTGCGGGGCTTCGCGTGGGGCGACAGCAGCGTGTGGAGCCTGGCGTTCGGATGGTTCCTCAACGCGGGGTTGCTGGCCTTCCCGCTGTTCGGCGTGATGGTGGAGTGCTGGAAGCGATGAGGAGCGCCTGCTGTGGATCTGGGTGTTCGCCATCTTCATCGTGTTCTGCCTGCCCAGTCAGCGCAGCGGGCGCTACCTGCTGGAAGCCATGCCCGCGCTGGCCGTGCTGATGGCCACGCGTTGCCACCATGTGGGGCGCAACGCGTTCGTGCTGTCGCTGATCGCGGTGCTGGCGGTGGTGCTGCCGCTTGGATGGATCTCGGTGCTGCTGGGCCGCGAACTTGGCGTCGATGCATTCCCCTGGTGGCACTGGCCGCTGCTGGTCGCGGTGATCGGTTTCGCCATCACGGCCATCATCAAGCCGCGCTGGACCGCCATGTGCGCCGCGCCTGCCACGCTTGGCGTGTTCCTGTCGCTCAGCAGTTTCCTGTCGGTGTTCAACGCGCCGCTTGGCGTGTTCGACGAAGCCACGCAGCAGGCCACGATTGGACACGTGGTGTGGGTCCCGGAGAACTTCCGCTCCGTGGCCGAACTCGATCGCTTCCTGCTGCCGCGCGCGGTGGTGCGTGGCTACCCGATCGATTGGAAGGTGCCCGATGCCGCCATCCGCTCGCCGGACGACTTCATCGTGATTCAGCAGCCCATGGACGCGCCCGCCCCCGAAGGCGCGATCGGCAGTCGCATCGACCTGACCAGCCGTCACACCACGCAGCAACTGCTCGACATGGCCGCGGGCAACGTGAAGAAGCACCTTTTCTGCAGGGAATGGGTGGTTCCGGCGGCGTCGATTCACGAGTGAGGCGGTAATCTGCTCCGCCATGAAGAGCACGCTCGCGATCGACATCGGTGGCACGCATGTGAAGATCCGCATTCCGTCCGAGATGGAGAAGCGCGAGTTCGAGAGCGGCCCCACGCTCACGCCCAAGCAGATGGTGGATGGGGTGAAGAAGCTCTCTGTGGGCTGGAAGTTCGACAGCATCTCGATCGGCCTGCCTGCGCCCATCCGCAACAACAAGCCCGTGAAGAATCCCGCCAACCTGGGACCGGGCTGGATGGATTTCGACTACGACGCCGACTTCGGCGTGCCGGTGAAGATCATCAACGACGCCGCCATGCAGGCTGTGGGCAGCTACAAGGCTGGCCGCATGCTGTTCCTGGGTCTGGGCACCGGCCTTGGCTCGTGCCTGATCGTGGATCACAGCATCGTTCCACTGGAACTGGCGCACATGCCCTATCGCAAGGGCAAGACCTTCGAGGACTTCGTTGGCCTGCGCGGCCTGAAGAAGCTCGGCAAGAAGCGCTGGCGCAAGCAGGTGAGCGACGTGTGCGACATCCTGTACGCGGCGCTGCTGCCCGACGAGATCGTGATCGGCGGCGGCAACGTGAAGAACCTGAAGGAACTGCCCGAGCACTGCCGCGCCGGCGACAACGCCAACGCCTTCGAGGGCGGCTTCCGCCTGTGGCAGAAGGATTGGGAGAGCGCGGTGCCGGAGTACGACGACACGCCGAAGAAGTGAGCGGGCGCGCGGCGCGCCTTCACCGGCTCACTGGCACTGGCCGAAGTTCAGCAGCAGCAGGCCGATGTCGGGGTTGCCGATGATGCCGTCGCCGTCCAGATCGGACGGATCGCCCGGCATGGCGCGACCGTAGTTCACCAGCAGCAGCGACAGATCGCCGGCATCCACCGAGTGGTTGCCGTCCAGATCGCCCTGACACACGAACACCAGCGAGCTGCCCTGGCAGGCGTCGGGCACGCCGTCGCCATTCACGTCCAGTTCGGGGTGCTCGGCGATCTCGCACACATCCAGCAGGCTGTTGGCGTTGCAGTCACCCGTGACGGCGGCGGTGTAGGCGATCTCAACCATGCAGTAGCTGCCGCTGGGGCACTGGTCGGCGTTCACGGCCACCGACGCGGTCAGATCGAAGATGGCGATGGTGGTGTTCTCCGGCCCGCGCACGAACTCGTTGTACACGTCGCGCGGCATCCAGATCAGCCGCGTCATCTCGGAACGGCAGTCGTTCTTGTCGTTGCCGCTGGTGAAGATGCGCGCCACGTAGTGGCCATTCAGGGTGACGGTCAGCGTTTCGCCGGGCGCGCTGAAGTCGCCGCGCGCACGGATCGTGATCACCGGATCATCCAGCGACAGGGAAGGATTCTCGTACACCCACTGCTGCGGGTGACCATCGCCGATCACGGGCAGCACGCCCGAGCTGGCGGTGGCATCGGCGTACAGCTGCTGGTCGTAGCTGTCCACGATGCCGTTGTCGTTGCAGTCCTCCTCGAAGCCACGCGCCAGATCGCACGTGTCGGGCTGCAGGTTGCCGTTCAGGTCGTCCACTTCGCCGCTGGCGATGTCGGTGGCGTCCAGCGTGCCGTTGGCATCGCAGTCGCCCTCGTAGATCGTCACCAGGTGATAGCCGCCACTCGCCAGCTGCGTCACGCTGCCAACCTGCGGTGGTTGATAGCACTGCCCGTAGCGGTTGTAGCCCCATCCCACCACGAAGCCGTCGTCGCGTAGCGCGGCGCTGTGGTACGCGCCGGCCGCCACGGACACCACGCCTGCCAGATCAAGAGGCGGCGACGATTGGCCGTAGTTGTTGTAGCCCCACGCAACCACGCGACCATTGGGCTTCAGCGCCACGGTGTGGAACATGCCCGGCGCGACATCCGTCACGGTGGTCAGGCCTGCGGGCAGGTTGCATTCGCCATCCACGTTGTAGCCCCATGCCACCAGACTTCCGTCGGTGCGCCGAACAAGATTGTGAAAGCCACCGGCATGGATGCGCGCGACATCGGTCAGGCCCGCGGGCGCCTGCGTCTGACCGAACTCGTTGTAACCCCAGCCAACGATGGAGCCATCCTCGGTCAGCGTGAGCACGTGCGAGTCACCGGCGGAGATCTGCTGCACGCCGATCAGTCCTTCGGGCACCTCGCACTGATGGAAATCGTTGTTGCCGCGGCAGATCACGGTTCCGTTGTTCTTGAGCGCCACGGTGAAGAAGCCCCCGCAGGACACATCCTTCACATCCAGGTTCAGGTCGAGCACCTCGCACTGACCATCGCCGTTGTAGCCCCAGGCCACCAGCGAACCATCCTGCGCAATGGCCACGGAGTGGAAGGATCCGGCCGCCACTCGCGTGGCTGTGGTCAGCGTGGTCGGCACGTTGCAGCCACCGTCGCCGTTGTAGCCCCACGCCGCCACCACGGGCATGTTGGGAGGGGTGGCAAACGACGTATCAACGCACAGCGTCACCACTCCAATGGCGAGGACGCAGCGGCGAATGGTTGATGACCCTTTTCTGCTTGAATCCACCGAGGCAACTCCGCGGACCCACCGGAAATGGCGGCGCCCGAGCCCCGATTGTGGCACGGATGGCCGCCGAGTCCAAGGTTGTTTTGCGTTTTGGTGGCAAGCGGCGCAAAAACATGCCTGCCTCCGGGGCGTGTTGGGCCTCGCAGCGGGCAATGGACCCCAAAACAAAGCCCAGCCCCGCGTTGGGGGCTGGGCACGCAGTCATGGGCCAATGGGCGCCGCGCGGCAGCGCCGCCAGTCAGGCGTCACTGGCAGGGGCCAAAGTTCAGCAGCAGCAGGCTTGCATCGGCGGTGTCGATGTGGCCGTTGCCGTCCAGGTCGTTCGGATCGCCGGGCTGGGCGTAGCCGAAGTTCATCAGAAGCAGTGACATGTCGCCCGTGTCCACGGCGCGGCTGCCGTCCAGGTCGCCCGCGCACTCGAACACCAGCGAGTAGCTCTCGCAGGCGTCCACGATGCCGTTGTGGTTGGCATCGGTCTCGGGGAAGTCGCGCGTTTCGCACGCGTCCAGCAGGCCGTTGGCGTTGCAGTCACCCGTGATGGCAGCGACGTACTCCAGGCGGCACTTGATCCATGAACCGGTGGGGCACTGGCTGGCGCTGACCGCGATGGTGGGCACAAACTCGAACACCGCGCTGGTTGCACCGCCGGACAGGTCGATGGCCTCATTGAAGAAGGCGCGGCCCAGCGTGATGGTGCGGGTGATGGAGGCGCGGCAATCGTTCTTGTCGGCGCCCGTGTCGGTGAACACCTGGCCCGCGAAGCGACCGTTCAGGTACACGGTGATCGACTCGCTTGGCAGCGAGAAGTCGCCCTTGGCGGTCACAGTGAGCACTGGATCACTCAGCGTGAAGGGCGGAGCGGCCAGATCGGCGCTGCGCGGCGAGGTGTAGCCGATGGGGCCGAGTTGGGCGCTTTGCACGGTGTAGGTGAGGTTGGTCTGCTGCTGGTAGCTGTCGATCGTGCCGTTGAGATCGCAGTCTTCCTCCCAGCCGCGGGCGAGTTCGCAGACATCGGGCGTCCAGTTGTTGTTCAGGTCGGCGAGAAGGCCTTGTGCCAGTTGATCGC
>RFQW01000123.1 GCA_009924765.1 Planctomycetota bacterium
CTGGTGATGGCGCCGCTGACGCGATGCCGCGCCAAGCAGCCGGGCAACATTCCGTGGGAACTGAACGCCACCTACTACGCGCAGCGCGCCAGCGCGGGTCTGATCGTGAGCGAGGCCACGCAGGTGTGCCCGGAAGGTCAGGGCTATCTGTGGACGCCGGGCATGCACACGCCGGAGCAGCAGGCGGGTTGGCGCATCGTGACCGACGCGGTGCACGCGGCGGGCGGGCGCATTCAGGCGCAGCTGTGGCATGTGGGTCGCGTGTCGCACCGATCGCTGCAGCCGGGCGGCGTGGCACCGGTGAGCTGCGGCGATGCGGCCAATCCGGGCACGTGTTTCGCCGTGGACGCGCACGGCAACCCCGGTCATGTGCCGTGCGACACGCCGCGGGCGCTTCGCGAGGACGAGATTCCGGGCGTGATCGCGCAGTACGGCCACGCCGCACGCATCGCCAAGCAGGCGGGCTTCGATGGCGTGCAGGTGCACGGCGCCAACGGCTATCTGCCCGACCAGTTCCTGTCGTCGATGCTGAACACGCGCACCGATGCGTGGGGCGGCAGCGTGGTGAAGCGCGCGCGGTTCGTGGTGGAGGCCACGCGCGCGTGCATCGCGGTGTGGGGCGCTGATCGCGTGGGTGTGCGTCTGTCACCCATGGGTGGGTTCGGCGGCATGGCGGGCGATGCGCAGTGGCGCGAGCAGCATCTGGAGGTGGCGCGTCAGCTGCAGGCCGAAGGCGTGGCGTACATCGATCTGGTGAATCAGGGTTGGGCCTACGGCCAGCCCGGCTTCGACGAGGCGTTCCTGCGCGACTACCGCACGCTGTTCCGCGGCGCGCTGTTCCTGAGCGGCGGCTTCACGCGTGAACTGGCCCAGCAGCGCATCGCCGCGGGACTGTGCGATGCGGCGGTGTTCGGTCGCGCCTTCATCGCCAACCCCGACCTGCCCATGCGATTCCTGCGCAACCTGCCGCTGACCGAGGGCGATCAGGCCACCTACTACGGCGGCGCGGAGCGCGGCTACACCGACTACGCGCGGGCGGACAGCACGCCCGCCTGACTCACTCGAACCGCAGGTGCTTCACGCTTTCGCCGCTGTCGCGCAGTTCGCGCAGCGCGTCGTCGCGCAGCGCGTCGATGCCGATGTTCAGGTGCGTGGACACGAAGCGCTCGGTCACGTCGCGGTCGCTGTGCGTGGTCTTCACGCCCTCGGGCGTCATGGGGTTGTCGCTCACCAGCAGCAGCGCTCCCTTGGGAATGCTGTTGGCGAAGCCCACCAGGAAGATGGTGGCCGTCTCCATGTCGATGCCGATGGCGCGGATCTGCCGCAGGTAGTCCTTGAAGCGCTCGTCGTGCTCCCACACGCGGCGATTGGTGGTGTACACCGTGCCGGTGAAGTAGTCGCACTTGTGCTTCACGATGCTGGCGCTCACCGCGCGCTGCAGGCGGAAACTTGGCAGCGCGGGCACCTCGGGCGGCATGTACTCGTTGCTGGTGCCCTCGCCGCGGATGGCCGCGATGGGCAGCACGAAGTCGCCCAGCTTGGTCTTCTTCAGGCCGCCGCACTTGCCCAGAAACAGCACGGCCTTGGGTTCGACGGCGCCAAGCAGATCCATCACGGTGGCGGCCATGGCGCTGCCCATGCCGAAGCTGATGATGGTCATGTCCTCGGCCGTGGCCGACAGCATGGGATGGTCGCGTCCCACCACGGGCACGCCGAACTTGGCGGCGAACGCTTCCACGTAGTTGCTGAAGTTGGTCAGCAGCACGTACGCGCCGAACTCCTTCAGCGGCCGCCCGGTGTAGCGGGGCAGCCAGTCGCGCACGATTTCGGCCTTGTCACGCATGCTGCGCGCAGGCTACCGATGGGCCCTCGTGAACGCATGGCGCGCGTTCGCTAGCCTGCAGCCATGCGCATGCATCACCTGCTTCTGCCCGCCGTCGCGCTCGCCCTGACCGCCTGCAGCACCATCCGCGTGAAGCCCGCCGGCGCACCCGATCCCATGGTGCAGCACGTGGTGCTGGTGGAACTGGACGACCCCGCGCTTGCACCCGCCATGATGAAGGACATGCAGGACGCGTTCCCGAACATTCCGACGCTGCGCCACTGGAGCGCCGGCCCGCACATCGACACCGGCCGCGCCAACGTGCTGCACTGGTACACGCTGGGCGTGCTCACGCAGTTCGACAGCGTGGCCGACTACCAGGCCTATCTGAAGGACGCGCGCCACGAGGCGCTGGTGAAGAAGTGGAAGCCGCACTGGAAGCGCGCCGAGATGTTCGACTTCGGCTCGGTGGAAACCGCGCCCGCACCGGCCGCCAAGTGACGCCACGCACGCACGCGTGAAGCGCGCGTGCAGCCCCGGCATCGGTAGACTTTGGCGCACCCTTTTTGGAGCGAAACGCATGTCGCACACGAAGCCCCACGGACCCACCCGCACCGAAACCGACACCATGGGACCCATCCAGGTTCCGGCCGACCGCTACTGGGGCGCGCAGACCGAGCGTTCGCATCACCACTTTCCATTCGGCGACCGCATGCCGCTGGCCATCGTGCATGCCTTCGGCCTGCTGAAGGCCGCCTGCGCGCAGGCCAACGCCGACATGGGCGGCCTTGCCGCCAACCTGCGCGACCTGATCGTGGCGGCCGCCAAGGAAGTGTCGGACGGCAAGCTGGACGGCGAGTTTCCGCTCAGCGTGTGGCAGACCGGCAGCGGCACGCAGAGCAACATGAACGTGAACGAGGTGATCAGCAACCGCGCCATCGAGATGGCGGGGGGCGAGCGCGGCAGCAAGAAGCCGGTGCACCCGAACGATCACGTGAACATGTCGCAGTCGAGCAACGACACCTTCCCCACGGCCATGCACGTGGCCGCGGCCATCGAGCTGGAGCGCACGCTGCTGCCCGCCGTGCGCCAGCTGCGCGCGGCGCTGCACGCCAAGGCGCAGCACTTCGCGCGCGTGGTGAAGATCGGCCGCACGCATCTGCAGGACGCCGTGCCGCTGACGCTGGGCCAGGAGTTCAGCGGCTATGTGGCGCAGCTCGACTATTCGATCGCCGCCATCGAGGGCACGCTGCCCGGCGTGCGCGATCTGGCCATCGGCGGCACCGCCGTGGGCACCGGCCTGAATGCGCCCAAGGGTTTCGGCGAAGCCGTGGCCAAGCGCCTCAGCGCCACCACGGGCATCGCCTTCACCAGCGCCGCCAACAAGTTCGCCGCGCTGGCCGGCCACGAGGCCATGGCCCACGCGCACGGCGCCATGGGCGTGCTGGCCACCGCACTGATGAAGATCGCCAACGACATCCGCTGGCTCAGCAGCGGCCCGCGTTGCGGCATCGGCGAGATCTCGATTCCAGAGAACGAGCCCGGCAGCAGCATCATGCCCGGCAAGGTGAACCCCACGCAGAGCGAGAGCATGACCATGGTGTGCGTGCAGGTGTTCGGCAACAACGCCGCCGTGCAGTTCGCCGCCAGTCAGGGCAACTTCGAGCTGAACGTGTTCAAGCCCGTCATCGCCAAGAACGTGCTGCACAGCTGCGAGCTGCTGGCCGGCACCTGCCACGCCTTCCGCGAGTTCTGCGTGGAGGGCATCCAGGCCAATGACCGCCGCATCGAGCACCTGCTGGGCGAAAGCCTGATGCTGGTCACCTCGCTGGCGCCGCTGATCGGCTACGACAAGGCCAGCGCCATCGCCAAGCACGCCCACCACAAGCACATGACGCTGCGCGACGCCGCCATCCAGTTGGGCCACGTGGACCCCGCCACCTTCGACAAGCTGGTGCGCGCCGAGCTGATGGTGGAACAGGGCTGACCGCACGCCACAACAGGAAACGAACCATGAAGCACACGACGACCGCCGCCACTCTTCTGCTCTCCGCCCTCTGCGCCGCGTTGCCGGCGGGCTGCAAGTCCGATCAGCCCGCTTGGGTGCAGGCCGAGCAGAAGGAGCAGACCGACCCTGCCTCGCTGCGCGGCGTGAAGTGGGTGTGCGTCAGCATCAATTCCGATGCCATGACCAGCGCCGAGCCCATCACGCTGGACTTCAACGCCGACGGCACCGTGACCGGCTTCAGCGGCATCAACCGCTTCAGCGCCCCCTACACGGCGGGCACCGGCTCGCTCACCTTCGGCCCCATCGCCGCCACGCGCATGGGCGGCTCGGCCGAAAGCATGGGTCAGGAGCAGCGCTTCCTGCAGGCGCTGGCCAAGACCACGCAGTTCTCGCTGCAGAGCGGGCTGCTGCGCCTGAGCGATGGCGGCAAGAAGAAGCTGCTTGAATTCAGCCGCTGACGCCGCCGCGCGCCCGCGCCACCACTCTTCAAGGGCGGCAACGGGCGCACGGACGGCATCGATCGGTTGCCGCGCTCAGCGACGGCGTCGGGTGCCAACCAGCGCACTGACCGCCACCAGCGCCAGCGCGCCGGGCGTGGGCATGGCCATGATCTGGCTGAACTCCTGCCGCACGAAGCTGGCGGCCGCGAAGTCGCTGCGCCCGGGTGCCAGGAACTTGATGTCCTTGTTCACCTCGAAGGCACGGAACCCATCGGGCTGGTTCCACAGCTGGCAGAAGTTCTTCTCGTCGGTGAAGCGCTGCTCGGGCGGCGGGCCCGAGTTGGCGAAGGCGCTGAGATTGCCCAGGAACTTGTTGGCATCCAGATCCCACACCGTCTCGTCCACGCGCGCGTAGGCGCCGGTGCCGCCCGCCGAGCCGTTGAAGGCCAGGCGCGTGTCGCACAGCCGCACGCCGCGGTCATAGAACTCCTGTCGCACGGCCACCTGGTACTGCAGGTTCATCTCGTGGCTCAGGCCGTCGCCCGGAAGGCCGTCGCCGAAGGGGCCGGTCAGGTCGAAGCCCACGTTGTGCAGCCCGAACTGGTTGGTGCCCGCCGACACGAACGCGATCAGCGAGAAGTTGTTGGCGTTGTACTGCGACGAGGTGAACGACTCGAAGGTGAACAGCTTGTCGTCGATGCGCACGCGACGGTCGTTGCCGGCCATCAGCGCGCCCAGATTCACGGACTGGCCGTTGGTGAGGGTGACCACGGCCTGTGAGGCGCTGGCAAGCAGCAGCGTGGCCGTGAGGGGAATCATCAGCATGGATCGTTTCTGAACGGGTTGCACGGGCGGTCTCCTTGCTCGCCGCGGTTCGCAACCCGGAACACCGGCACACGCGTGCCGGCAGTGGGAACGAAGTCGGGCGAGTCCTCATGTGTGCCACATGCGCGGCCATGGGCAAGCGGCGGGTGCGGCAAATGGGCATGGACTGGCGCGCAGCGAAATCCGGCCGGTGCGTGCGCGCCGCAAGGCGGTCGCTGATTTCGCAAAAACGAAGCGAGGCGCCGGAATCCGGCGCCTCGCCTGCGTCTTGAAGTGTCAGTGCCTCAGGCCTTGCGACGGCGGCCAGCGACGGCTCCGGCGAAGCCCAGCAGCGCGAACGCTCCGGGGCCGGGGATCTGGCTGAAGTCCTGGCGCACGAAGGAGCACACCGCGAAGCCGCCATCGGTGTTGGCGAACATCTTGATGTTCTTGTTCAACTCGAACGAGCGGTAGCCGCCGTTCTGGTAGATCGCCGCCCAGTCCTTGTGCTCGCTCAACTGCGCGCTCGGTGGCGGGCCAGCGTTGTCGAACACGTTCATGTTGCCCAGCAGGGTGCCGGTGTCGGTCGAGAACACGGTCTCCGCCACGCGGGCGAACGAGCCGGTGCCGGCGGCCGAGCCGTTGAATGCCAGGCGCGTGTCAGCCAGGCGCACGCCGCGCTCGTAGAACTCCGGCAGGATCTCGACCGTGTACTGCAGGTTCATGTCCTGCACGGTCTGA
>RFQW01000124.1 GCA_009924765.1 Planctomycetota bacterium
GGCTTCCACGCCCTGCAGGTCGGCCAGCGCCAGCTCGGTGTCGATGGTCTCGATGTCGCGGATGGGGTCGGGGCCGCCGTCCACGTGCATCACGTCGGGGTCCTCGAAGCAGCGCACCACGTGCAGGATCGCGTCCACCTCGCGGATGTGACTGAGGAACTTGTTGCCAAGCCCTTCGCCCTCGCTGGCGCCGCGCACCAGGCCGGCGATGTCCACGATGCGCACGCTTGCAGGCAGGATCTTCTCGCTCTTGATGTGCGTGGCCAGCGTGGCCAGTCGCTCATCCGGCACGCTCACCACGCCCACGTTCGGTTCGATGGTGCAGAAGGGGTAGTTGGCCGCGGCGATGCCGGCCGAGGTGAGGGCGTTGAAGAGGGTGCTCTTGCCGACGTTGGGAAGACCGACGATGCCGCATTCCATGGTGATTGGCTCCAGAGGCGCGATGTGCGCGGGGGTGAGATGGTAGCGGCGGGATCGCCTGCGCCCGCGGATAGGATCGGGGCCGGTATGGCACTTTCCGCGAACGCCGCAGCCCTTCGGGCCAGACGCCGCATCGGCTTTCTGGCCGCTGTGGCGCTGCTGGCAGTGGGTGTGCTGGCGCTGCGGCTGTGGGCGCTCACCATCTGGCAGGGCGAGGCGTTCCGCGAGGAGGCGGAGGCACGCCTGGATCGCTCGATCTGGCTGCCCACCATCCGTGGATCGATCCTGGATCGCAAGGGCCGCGTGCTGGCGCAGGATGTGCCGGCGTGGGATGTGGCGCTCGACTACAGCGTGCTGAATGGTTCATGGGTGCGCGAGCGTGCCACGCGCGAGGCGCGCCGCGATGTGGGCCGCGCCGTGTGGAGCAAGCTGACGGCCGAATCGCGCGAGCGCGTGCTGCAGCCCTTCATGGACGCGTGGCAGCGGCGGCTTGATGGTGTGCTGGACGAGGTGGCGCGTCAGTGCGACGTGCCGCGCGCCACCATCGAGGAACGCATGCGCGAGATCACCACGCGCGTGGAGCGTCGCGCCGAAAGCACCTGGGCGCGGCAGCGCGAGCAGCTGGCCAAGCGTGGCGACGACGCCGCGGAGAACTTCAAGCCAGAACCCATCCGCGAGCAGCGCATGAGCCACGTGGTGGTGCATCAGGTGCCCGATGCCGTGGCCTTCGCCATGCGCAAGGTCGGCGATGCCACGCCCGGCACGGTGGAGGTGCTTGATGGCACGCGCCGCGTGCAGCCCTGGCGCGGTGCCGATGTGGATGGCAGCACGCTTCCCACGCCGCTGCGCAAGAACGGCGACATCACGGTGCGCGTGGAAGGCGTGCTGGATCAGGTGCTGGGTTCGGTGCGCGACGAGTTGTGGGCTGAGGATGTGGCGCGTCGGCCCTTCACGCGCCCCGATGGCACGGTGGATCCGGGTGGCTACGGCCCCACGCCCGATGCGATCGGCTCGCGCGGCATCGAGCAGGCCTACGAGGGTTGGCTGCGTGGCGAGCGCGGCCAGCTGCGTGAGCGCCTGGACACCAACGAGATGGAGCGCGAGGACCCAAAGCCAGGTCGCGACCTGAAGCTGACCATCGACGCAGCGCTGCAGGCTCGCGTGCAGGCCGTGCTGAATCCACGCCTGGGCCTGACCAAGGTGCAGTCGTGGCAGCACGGCGGCAAGGGTTCGCTTCCTGATGGGACATCGCTCGCCAGTGCAGCGGTGGTGATCGATGTGGAAACGGGCGAGGTGCTGGCGATGGGTTCGTGGCCCACGGCCGCCGACGCCGCGGACCTGAGTCCTTCCGATCAGAGCCGCCTGGCGCCCGGACTGAATCGCGCGGCCGAAGCCGTGTATCCGCCCGGCTCCATCGTGAAGCCGCTCGTGTATGCGGGCGCGGTGACGAAGGGCAAGTTCTCCTCCTCAGGCACGGTCGAGTGCAATGGCCACTTCTTTCCTGAACTGAAGGACAAGGCGCGCTGCTGGATCTGGCGACCCGAGCACGGCATGAGCACGCACACCGCGGTGATCGGCGGGCCGCTGTCGGTAGAGGCTGCGGTGAGTCGCAGCTGCAACATCTACTTCTACACCGTGGCCAATCGATTCGGCCTGCGCAACCTGGTGTCGTGGTACCACGACATGGGACTTGGCCAGCGTCTTGGCACCGGCCTGCAGGGACCGGGCACGGCGCAGGAGCGCGGCGAGGCGGGCGAGGCCGCGGGCATTCTTCCAAGCGACGAGGACATGGCCAAGCTGGAGCAGCGCCACGACGCCTTCACGCCGATCATTCTGGGCATCGGGCAGGGACCCATGGCGTGGACGCCGCTGCAGGCCGCCAACGCCTATGCCACGCTGGCTCGCGGCGGCGAGCTGCGCGACGCGCGTGTGGTGATGGATGACGCGGCGCTGCCGGCGGATCGTCGCACCGGCTCGCTGAACATCCCGGACGAGGCGCGGCGTCGCGCGCTGGAAGGCTTGCGTCAGGCGGTGGAAGAGCCGCACGGCACGGGCCACCACGTGAAGTACGACGACGGCACCAGCGAGGTGGTGTTCGATGTGCCGGGCGTGCAGGTGCGTGGCAAGACCGGCACCGCGCAGGCGCCGCCACTTGCCTATGACGACAACGGCGATGGCACGCGCGACCACGTGATCAAGGGCCTCGATCACTCCTGGTTCGTGGGTCTGGTGAACGATCGCAGCGACGACACGCCCAAGTACGCCGTGGCCGTGCTGGTGGAGTACGGCGGCAGCGGTGGCAAGACCGCTGGCCCGGTGGCCGAGCAGGTGGTGCATGCATTGGTGGAAGAGGGCTACCTGAACGATTCGCACGCCGACGAGGGCGGCAAGACCAAGGGCACCGGCAAGAAGAAGGCCGGCCGCCCGCGCTACGCGCCTGAGCCCGATGAGACGCCCGCACCCGAACGCGAGGCACCCGAGGCATGAGCAACATCACCGCCGAACGACTGTCGCCGCTGGGCGAGGGCGTGTCGATCACGCGACACGGCTCCGGCGGCTTCACGCTGCTGCATGTGGGATGGGTGCCGGTGCTGGCGGCGGTGCTGATGAGCGGCATCGGCGTGCTGGCGATCGGCACCACCGAGCCGTCACTGGCCAAGCGTCAGCTGGTGTTCGGCGTGTTCGGCATGCTGATGGCGGCGGTGATGTGCTTCCCCAGCGCGCGGCAGATCGCGCGTGCCGCGTGGCCGCTGTACGCGATCAGTCTGGCGCTGCTGGTGTTCGTGCTGATTCCCGGCACGCCCGAGTGGCTGGTTCGACCCAAGAACGGTGCGCGTCGATGGATCAGCCTTGGGCTGTTCGAGTTTCAGCCAAGCGAGATCGCCAAGCTGGCGGTGGTGCTGGCGCTGGCGCAGTGGATGCGCCCGGGCAGCGAGCTGCGCAGGCTGGGTGGATTCGTGATGCCGTTCCTGCTGGCGGCGCCGCCGATGCTGCTGATCCTGATCGAGCCCGACCTTGGCACCTCGCTCATGCTGGGCCCCGCGGTGCTGGCCATGGTGCTTGCGGCGGGGGCGCGCAAGCGCCATGTGGCGATGCTGGTGGTGGGGCTGCTGGCTCTGGCGCCGCTCAGTTACCCCTTTCTGAAGAGCCATCAGCGCGAGCGCGTGGATGCGCTGTTCGCGCAGTTGAAGGGTGACGATCGCTACGCGCGCGACATCGGGTTTCAGGCTGATCGAGCCATGACGCTTGCCGGAAGCGGTGGATTCGCGGGTGCCGGGCTCGAACACGCGCGCGCCTTGGTACGCCACAATGGCCTGCCTGAGGAACACAACGACATGATCTTCGCCGTCGTCTGCTGCCGCTGGGGCTTTCTTGGAGGCCTTGCCACCTGGCTGGTCGGGTTGCTCTATGCCTTCGGTGCGCTGCTGGTGGCGTTGATGGCGCGCGACCCGTTCTCGCGGCTGGTGGCCACGGGCATGGCGGGCACATTCGCCGCGCAGCTGGTGATCAACACCGGCATGACGGTGGGCGTGTTGCCGGTCACGGGCGTCACGCTGCCCTTCGTGAGTTACGGCGGCAGCAGTCTGGTGGCGCTGTGGATCGGCACGGGCCTGCTGTTCAATCTGGCCATGCGACGCCCGCGCGGCAACGAGCGACTGGGAGCTTTGTCGGGGGCGCGGGCATGAGTCGCGTCGGCACACCACCACAGGCGTTCTTCGACATGCTGGCTGCCCAGCACATCGAGCTGGAGCCGGGCGATGCCGAGCGGCTTGGCACGCATCTGGACATGCTGCTCGATGCCAACGAGCGCTTCAACCTGACCGCCATCCGCGAACCCGCCGAGGCGTGGGTGCGACACGCGGCCGACAGCCTGTCGCTGGTGCCCTTCGTGGCCGAGGCGGGTGCGGCGTGCATCGTCGATGTTGGCACGGGCGGCGGATTCCCAGGCATTCCATTGGCCATCGCCATGCCGCACGTGCAGGTGATGCTGGTGGACAGCGTGGGCAAGAAGGTGCGCTTCCTGCAGGAGGTGGTGGATGCGCTTGGCCTGACCAACGCCACCGTGCGTCAGGCGCGCGCCGAGGAAGTCGCCGAGTACAAGGGCGGCCTGCGCGAAAGCTTCGACGCCGTGGTGTGTCGCGCGGTGGGCAACCTGGCCACGCTGATCGAGCTGTCGCTGCCGCTGGTGAAGGTGGACGGCCTGCTGCTGGCCATCAAGGGCGAGAAGGCGCAGGAAGAGATCGTGGCCGCCGAGCGCGCGCTGCACGAGCTGCGCGGCGAGCTGGTGACCACCGAACGCACGCCCACCGGCACCATCGTGGCCATCCGCAAGACCGCGAAGACCGTGCGGCTGTATCCGCGCGAGCAGGGGTTGGCCGCGCGCAAGCCGCTGGGTTTCAAGAGCGAAGAAGAGGCCTGAGCGAGCGGTGTCGTTCACCTCGTGCGCCTGCGTGGCTTGGTGTGCCGGGGTTGCCGGGCTACGATTCGCGCATGAGTGCTAGCATCACCGCTTCGTCCGCAACAGCGTCCGGCTCGAGTTCGGTTTCACCGGCGCACGCCGTGCAGTTGCTGCAGCTTGGTCAGGCGAACATGGTGGATGTGCGGGAGGTGGATGAGCATCGCCGCGAGCACGTGGCCGGTGCCGCGCTGCACCCGAGTTCCATGTTCTCGGTGACGGGCTTCCCGGCCGCCACGCCCGGACGCCGCACGCTGGTGCTGTGCCGCTCGGGTGGCCGCGCGGGCAAGGTGGTCGCGGCGTTGCAAGCAGCCGGTCGTCAGGACGTGGCGGTGATCGAGGGCGGCATCACGGCGTGGCGCGCGAGCGGTCTGCCGGTGGTGACCGATGTGTCGGCGCCGATGCCCATCGTGCGTCAGGTCATGATCACCGTGGGCGTGCTGGTGCTTGCATGTACCGCGCTGGCGGTCATGGTGAGTCCGTGGTTCCTGGCGGCGATCGGTTTCATGGGCGCTGGTCTGGTGTTCGCTGGCGCCACCGGCATCTGCGCCATGGCCACGATGCTGGCCAAGATGCCGTGGAACCGCGCGCCGGCCAGGCCGGTTGGTGCGGCGTCGAGCTGCTCAACCGCCGGCAAGGGATCCTGCTGCGGCTGAACCCCGGGTGGGAAGTCCGGCCTTGCGCCAGGCCTCGAATCCGCCGGCCATGTTCGTGACATCCAGACCAAGCCGCTGCAGCATGGCGGTGGCGGCCGCCGAGCGCCCGCCCAGCGCGCAGTGCACCAGGATCGGCTTTTCGCGTGGCAGGTCGGCCAGGCGCGTCGCCAGCCGCGTGTAGGGAATGTTCAGCGATCCCGCGATTCCATCGAGCGCGTGCTCCGTGGAGCCGCGCACGTCGAGCACGAACATGCCGGCCCGCGCACCGGCGGCCTGCT
>RFQW01000125.1 GCA_009924765.1 Planctomycetota bacterium
CGCAGGTGCTCGTCGCGGGTCTTGGAGTAGGCGATCATCTCGAGCCGCGCTGGATCCACGCCGGCGCGCTCGAACCGCTTCGCAAGCGTGGCGCCCGCCCCGGCGTCCCCAAGTCCCTGCGCCTTGATCAGCATGCGCGCATCCGGAATGGCCGTGAGCACGCGTGCCCATCGTGCCACCGAATCATCGCCCAGCTTCACCATGCTGTTGAAGGATCCGAAGGTGAGCGGCGCATCGGCGGCCGGCGACGCCGGTTCCGGCGCATCGGTGGGTGGCGTGTAGCAGAGGTGGCAGGGATCGAGCCGCAGCAGTCGCTCGGTGCACAGATGTTCGCTGCCCGGCGGATCGGTGATGGCGTCGACCAGTCGCCAGTCGACGGTGGCCAGGCCCGTGGTGTTGAGGTATCCGATGGCGCTCACGATCACCGGCGCGGGCTTGCGCGCGAGCACTTCCAGTCGTCCGCCGGCGGTGTGGCCGTTCAGTTCCAGCAGCACGTCGATGCGCTCCGACCGGATCAGGGCATCCAGTGCGTCGTCGTTCAGCGCGGCCACATCGTGCCACCGTCCGGCAAGCGAGCGCAGCCGCTGCATCATGCGATCGTCCGCGGCGGGCACGGCGGTGGAGAAGGCCACCAGCTCGACGCCCTGCGGCGCGTGGCGCATGAACGCCTCGACGAAGTATCCGACCGAGTGACTTCGCAGATCGCTCGAGAGGATGCCGATGCGGAGCGGTTGCGCGGCGTTCGGTGCCGCCGAGCGGGCGGGGGAGCGGGTCGAGGACGACGGGGGCACCGATGCGCCGAAGGCCCGGTGCGCCGCCGCCACCGCCGCGGTGTCGGGATTCGCGTAGGTCATCAGCAGCAGCAGATTGGAGCGGAGCCCCGTGTCGCCGGGATGGCGTTGCAGATGCCGCTCCAGCGTTCGGATGGCGTCGTCGGTGCGGCCGGCGCGCTCGAGCGCCACCGCGTAGTTGCCGACCAGATCGGCCCACTCGGGTTCCAGTGCCAACCCACGCTCGCCAGCCTCGATGGCCTTCGTCGAATCCTCGGCGGCCAGATAGCCGTTCACCAGGCCCATCCATGCCAGCCCGAGATTCGGTGCCATGGCGAGCGTGGTCTGCCAGATGCGGATCGCTTCCTGCACGCGGCCCGCCGACAGCAGGGCGCTGGCCAGATTGTGATGGTGGATCGGCTCGCCTGGCAGCAGTTCCACGCCGCGACGCAGGTAGTGCAGCGACTGCTCGGTGTCGCCGGCGCGCTGCAGCAGCAGGCCGAGCAGTTCGGTCGTCTCCGGATCCTTCGGTTTCATGCGCTGTCGCATGCGCACGTTCGCGATCGCCTCCTGCAGGCGGCCGGTCTCGGCATCGTGCATCGCGCGGTTCCACATGTCGCTTGGCATGCGCGTGGCAGCGTAGCGAAAGGTGGGGGCGCGACTATGCCTTGGCGGCGTGCAGCGACGCCAGTGCCGCATGCAGGCGTTGCGCGTAGGCCGGCGCATCGAGCAGCGTGGAGGCACGCAGACGATCGCGCATGCCCGTTCGCAGCGTGGCCAGCGCGGCACGGTCGTTCGCCAGGTGTGCCGCCATGCGAACGAAGTCATCGGCGTCGGATGCCACCCACTCCGGGAACCCCGCGGCGTGCAGCAGACTGGCCGACACGCGCGCGCTGTGGCGATCCCCCAGCGTGGTGACCACGGGCACGCCCATCCACAACGCCTCGCAGGTGGTGGTGGTGCCGTTGTAGGGGGTGGTGTCCAGGGCCACATGCACGCGGTTGTAAAGGGCGAGATGCGACAACTGGTCGTGCGTGTATCCCACCATCTCCACCCGATCGAGCGGCAGTCCCGCTTCGGCGAAGCGTCGTCGCAGCATCGCCTGCGTGGCGGGATCCGTCAGGCCGGTCGACTTCAGCAGCAGTCGCGAACCCGGAACCGCCCGCAGCACGCGCGCCCACAGCGCCGCGGTGCTGGGGCCGATCTTGGCCGCATTGTTGAAACTGCCGAAGGTGAAGGGCGCGTCGTCGGTGGGCATCGCCGGCACTGGCGCATCGGCGAGCGGCGTGTAGCACAGGAAGCACGGGTCGATGCGGAGCAGCCGTTCGGTGCACCACCGATCGCTTCCGGGCGGGTCGGTGATCGAATCCACGATGCGCCCGTCCACGGCCGGCAGGCCGGTGGTGTCGGGGTAACCGATGGCGGTGACGATGGTGGGCGCCGGCTTGCGCGCGAGCGCAGGCAGTCGGTTGTCCGCGGTGTGGCCGTTCAGTTCCAGCAGCACGTCGATGCGTTCGCGGCGAATGAGCGCATCCAGCGCGGCGTCATCGAGCATGTGCACATCGTGCCACGCGTGCGCGAGTTTCTGCAGGCGCAGGCGCATGGGATCCTGATGACCATGTGCCTGGTTGGAGAAGGCGACCACCTGGGTGCCGGCAGGTGGGTGGCTGAACAGGGGCTCCACGAAAGAGCCGACCGCGTGGCCGCGCAGGTCGCTCGAGAGCACCCCCACGCGCAGCGTTTCGCCGGCCGTGCGCGGCGGCGGGGGTTGCGGCGCGGGCATCGATGCGCCGAAGCCCTGATGCTCGCGCAGCATCGCGGCGGCATCCACCTCGGCGTAGTGCAGCATCAGCAGCATGTTCGATCGCAGGTCGGCGGCGTCCGGGTGCGCCTGCAGGCATCGCTGCATCGAGGCGATCGCCTGATCGGTGTGGCCCGCACGCGCCAGCGCCACCGCGTGGTTGCTGCTCAGCGGCGGCCAGTCCGGAAAGTGGCGCAGGCCCTCTTCGGCGGCCTGTGCCGCGCCGCGCACATCGGCGGTGATCAGCAGGGCGGTGGTGAGTTCCAGCCACGCGTCGCCGGAATTCGGATCAAGCGTGCAGGCGCGGCGCCAGGAAGCGATGGCTTCATCGGGTTGCCGCGACAGCATCTGGCTTTCCGCCAGACTCCGAAGAAGCAGCGGATCGCCCGGCTGCAGTTCCGTCGCGCGCCGCAGCTGGTGCGCGGATTGCGCGTTGTCGCCCGCGCGCCGCAGCAGAACGCCCAGCAGCACCGTGGCCTCCACATCCTTCGGATGCAGTCGCTGCCGCACGCGCGCCGATTCCAGCGCCTGCTTCAGGCGGCCGCCGTCGGCGTCCTGCATGGTGCGGATCCAGAAGTCGCTTGGCATGGGCGCGGCGAGTATAGAAGCCGCGTGTGGCCGTCCCGCGTCAGCGCGTGCCCGCGCAGCACGCACGCAGCGCGGCGTGCAGTTGCTGCGCGTACGCCTTGGCATCGAGCAGCGGCGACGCGCGAAGTCGATCGCGCAGGCTTGCGCGCCACTGCGACAGCGCGGCGCGGTCGGTTGCCAGCTGCGCCGCGATGCGCACGAAGTCATCCGCATCCCTGGCCACCCACGCGTCAAGTCCTGCGGCGTGCAGCAGGCTGGCGGACACGCGTGCGGCATGGCGGTCGCCAAGCGTGGTGATCACCGGCACGCCCATCCACAGTGCCTCGCATGTGGTGGTGGTGCCGTTGTACGGGAAGGTGTCCAGCGCCACATGCACGCGCGAATATGCGCGAAGATGGTCGGCGCGTGTCGGTGTCTGGCCCAGCAGCTCGATGCGCGAGGCGTCCACGCCGTGCGCGGCGAAGCGCGACAGCAGCGCCTGGCGCGGCGGCGTGTCGGCCAGCCCGGTCGACTTCACCAGCAGCCGCGAACCGGGCACCTGCGCCATCACGCGCGCCCACAGCGCCACGGCGGCGTCGCTGATCTTCAGCGCCAGATTGAAGGAACCGAAGGTGATCGGCGCGTCCGCCTCGGGCATGGCCGGTTCCACGGCGTCGCGCGGAGGCGTGTAGCACAGGAAGCATGGGTCGAGGCGCAGGAGCTGCTCCGTGCACAGGTGTTCGCTGCCCGGCGGGTCGGTGATCGCATCCACCACGCGCCAGTCGATGGCGGGCAACCCGGTGGTGTTCGCATAGCCGATCATGGTCACGATCACGGGAGCGGGCTTGCGCGCAAGTGCGGGCAGACGGTTGCCGAACGAATGGCCGTTGAATTCCAGCAGCACATCCAGGCGTTCCCGGCGGATCAGCTGCTCCAGCGCGAGATCGTTCAGGATCTCGACCTGGTGCCATGTCTTCATGCGTGCCTGCAGTCGACGCGTGACATCGTCAGCCCATGCCGGTGTGGCGTTGCAGAAGGCCACCAGTTCGGTGCCGGCGGGCGCCTCGGCCAGCAGCGCTTCGGCGAAAAACCCCACCGAGTGACCACGCAGGTCGCTCGACAGGATGCCGATGCGCAGGGGGCGCCCGTCGATGGCGGTGGCGGCCGGAGGTTCGGGTGCGGGGAGGTGCTTCGCGAATGCCCGGTGCGCGTCGGCGACCTGCGCCGGGTCGCGCAGCAGGTAGTTCTGCGCGAACAGCATCACCGACTGTGACTCGAAATCCTCGGGATGGCGCCGCGCATGCGACTCGGCCAGGGCCGTGGCCTCGGCGCTGCGGCCGACGCGCGTCAGCGCCTCGACATGGCACCGCACGATCGGCGGGTTGACGGGATCCAGCGTGATGGCGCGCTCGCTTGCCACCAGCGCTTCGTCCGTGCGTTCAAGCGCCAGGTTCGCGCTGGCCAGGCCCATCCACGCACCGGCCATGTTGGGGGACAGTTCGACCGCGCGCGTGTAGGCGGCGCGCGCCTCCATGTGGCGCTTGCACGACAGCAGCGCGGTACCGAGATTGTTGTGATGCACGGCCTGCTGGGGTTCCAGCTCCCCCGCGCGCTGCAGGTAGATGAGCGCCTGCTGCACATCGCCCGCGCGCATCAGCAGCATGCCCACGAGTTGCGTGGCTTCCGGATCGCGCTGCTTCATCTTCAGGCGCAGCCGCGCCGCGGCGAGCGCCTCGGTCACGCGGCCCGCCTTGGCATCGGCCATCGTGCGGTTCCAGAATTCGCTCGGCATGCGCCGTGAGTATAGAAACGCCTCGCGCTCGGAAAAAGAAAGCGGCCCGCTCCGAGGAGCGGGCCACTTCATCAGGCAGGTTGCCCGCGACTCACTTCACGTCGCTGGGGATGCGCATGCTGTAGAAGCTGCGGTACACGAACACCAGCGCGACGGCGAACAGCACGCCACCGATCCAGTTCTTGTAGCCCTGGATCTGCGGCTGCACCGCGATCTCCACGGCCAGCAGGCCGAAGAGCGTGGTGAACTTGATCACCGGGTTCAGGCTGACCGAGCTGGTGTCCTTGAAGGGATCACCCACGGTGTCGCCCACCACGGTGGCCGCGTGCAGGTCGGTGCCCTTGGCGCGCATGTCCACTTCCACGATCTTCTTGGCGTTGTCCCATGCGCCGCCGGCGTTGGCCATGAAGATGGCCTGGAACAGGCCGAAGAACGCCATGGCGATCAGGTAGCCGATGAAGAAGTAGGGGTTGAAGAAGGGCAGGGCCAGGGCCATGCAGAACACCACGATGAAGATGTTGAACATGCCCTTCTGCGCGTACACGGTGCAGATGCGCACGACTTCCTTGCTGTCCTCCACGCTGGCCACGGCCTTGTCCAGGTTGATGTTCTTCTTGATGAAGAGCACCGCCTGATACGCGCCGGTGACCACCGCCTGCGTGCTGGCGCCGGTGAACCAGTAGATCACCGAACCACCCACGAGCAGGCCGAGCAGGATCTCGGGACGCACGATGGAGAGCTTCTCCACCACGCCGCCGTACAGCTTGTCGAGCAGCAGGATGATGCCGAACACCATCGTGGTGGCGCCCACCACGGCGGTGCCGATCAGCACCGGCTTGGCGGTGGCCTTGAAGGTGT
>RFQW01000126.1 GCA_009924765.1 Planctomycetota bacterium
GGTGAGTTCGGCCAGCTGCGCGCGATCGGTGGCGTCGGCCAGGCCGCCCGGACGCAGACCGTCGCCGATCGAGAAGGTGACATCGTGGCGACGCATCAGTCGGCAGATGTCCTCCCATGCCTCGTACATCGGGTTCTGCTTGTTGTGCACCAGCATCCACTTGGCGAGCAGGCTGCCGCCGCGACTCACGATGCCGATGAGGCGATCCTTGATGAAGGGCAGGTGTTCGCGCAGCACGCCCGCGTGGATGGTGAAGTAGTCCACGCCCTGCTTCGCCTGATGCTCGAGCGTGTCCAGGATGATGGTGCGATCGAGGTCCTCGATCTTGCGGCCGATGATCATGCTGTAGATGGGCACGGTGCCGATGGGCACGGTGCTGTTGCGCACGATCGCATCGCGGCAGGCATCCAGGTCACCGCCGGTGGAGAGGTCCATCACCGTGTCGGCGCCCCACTTCTCCGCCCACTGCAGCTTCTCCACTTCCTCGTTGGTGCCGCTCGACACGGGACTGGCGCCCATGTTGGCGTTGATCTTGGTCTTGCCGGCGCGGCCAATGGCCATGGGCACCAGCTTGTGCTGCAGGTGATTGCGGTTGGCGGGAATCACCATGCGGCCCGCGGCCACCTCGTCGCGGATCTGCGCGGGCGTGAGGTGCGTCTCGCGCTCGGCCACGCGACGCATCTCGGGCGTGATGGTGCCCAGGCGCGCGTGCTCGAGTTGCGTGATCGGCGTGAAGCCGGCGGGCGCCTCGGCGCGGATGAAGGCGCCCAGGCTGCGGTGGTTGTGACCGGCGCAACCGGTGGCGTGATCGGTGGCGGCGGCAAGCGTCCAACCCTCGGGCAGAAAGTCCCACGCCGTGCGATCGCTCGGCTGCGGCATGCCAGGGGTATCGGGGCTGGCGAAGGCGCGCGGCCCGCCGATGTCGGCGCGCAGCGCGAAGGAGCCTGGCGTGGTGCCCTGGGCGTCGGTGGATGGATTCCAGGCGCCGTGCATGGGCATGGCGGTGTGGGCGACGATCCCTGATCCATTTTCAGATGACTTGCTCATGGAAATACCTTCTTGGGTGAACGGTCGTGAGCCGACATGTCCGGCCACGGCAGGCGCCAAAGGCCGTTTGCAGCGGAAAACCCGCCTGTTGTCGCTTCCCTCCGCCGGTTCGAGCCGGATCAGGTTCACGGGTGCTTCTCAGCGAATGCCCCAATTTGGCAAGCGCGCCCCGAGCGACGAACCCCATCATAGCGTTATCTTTGCGGGCATCCTTTCATCATCGATGTTGTTTCGATGTCCGATGATGGCGGTGCTTCGGTGAAAACTTGTCGCGAATGGGTGTCCGGGCCCCGAGCTTGCATCAACGAGAACCTGCTCCCCCCGAGACTTTCCATGCCGATCATGAAACAACCCCCCGAGGCGTTCCCGCAGAACCTGCCACCGCTCGACGAGGCCGATCACAAGATCATCGACCTGCTGCGCGAGGATGGTCGCATGAGTGGGCGCGACATGGCGCAGCGATCGGGGCTGTCCGAGGCCAACGTGAGCCGCCGCATGGCGCGACTGGTCGAGGAGGGCTCCGTGCGCATTCTTGGCATGGTGCCAGCCGCATTGCTCGGCCTGCACATGCGCACGGTGCTGCTGCTGCACTGCAAGGGCGACCCAACCTCCACCGCGGAGCGTCTGGCGAAACTGCGCCATGTGCACTGGTGCGGTTCCGCCTTCGGCGCATTCGACATCGTGATGTACGCGGTGCTGCGCGACGAGCGCCACCTGATCGACTTCGTGGAGCAGATCTTCGGCAGCGACGCGAACATCGAGGATCTGGTGATCTGCCCGGTGCTCGAGTACTTCGCGCCCGAATCCGCGCAATCGACCGACGCCGACCACGCGAGCGGCGACGCCCAGCTGCACCGGCGCGGTGCGCCGATCGACGATGTGGATCGATCGCTGCTGCGCACGCTGCAGGTGAACGGTCGCGCCAGTTTCGCGGAACTCGCCGAAGCGAGCGGCATCTCGGCCACCAGCGCCGCTGACCGCTTCCGTCGTCTGCTGGCCGATGGCATCGTGCAGATCCTCACGCTGCCGAGTCCCGCCCGCATCGGCAATCTGGTGCGCGTGACCGCGTGCATCCGCGTGAAGGGTCCGTTCCGGCGGGTGCTTGAACAGGCCGCGACCATGCAGGGAGCGCTGTGGGCCCGTGCCACCGCAGGTCCGTTCGGCGTGGTGATGGACTTCGCGTGCCGGGATGAGCAGGCCATGAACGACATGCGTGCACGAATCATGTCGATTCCGGGCGTGAGCGGCGTCAGCCTGTCGCTGCACCGCAGGCTGCTGCGCGACGACCTGGCGTGGGGTCTCGATGACGCGTCCAAGCCCGCATCGGGCGGCTGAATTCATCGCCCACCGCGCGGCTACCTTGCCCGCATGCGCGACATCTCGCTGAACGAGGTCCAGGCCGCCGCGGCACGCATCCAGTCCATGGTGCGGCGAACGCCGCTTCTTGATGGCGGCGAGCTGTCCCGCGAGGCCGGTGTGACGCTGCGCCTGAAGATGGAATCGATGCAACGCACCGGCAGCTTCAAGTTGCGCGGTGCAAGCAACGCGGTGGCGCTGCTTGATGCGGCCATGGGCGAACGCGGCGTGGCCACGCACTCGAGCGGCAATCACGCGCTGGCGCTGGCCACCGCTGCGCGCGCCAAGGGCTATCCGTGCACGGTGGTGATGCCGAGCGATGCACCGCGATCGAAGCGAGAGGCGGTGGCGACGGCCGGTGCGCAGATCGTGCCGTGCGATTGGACCATGCAAGCGCGCGAAGCGACGCTGGCCGAGGTGGTGGCGCGAACAGGCGCCGCCGTGGTGCCGCCCTTCGACAGCGTGGATGTGGTGAACGGTCAGGGCACCATCGGTCTCGAGATCGTGCAGGACTGGCCGGATGTGGACGCGATCGTGGCGCCGATCGGCGGCGGGGGCATGATCGGCGGCATCGCGGTGGCGGCCAAGGGACTGAAGCCGGGCGTGGCGGTGGTGGCCGCGGAGCCGGCGATGGCGGACGACGCCGCTCGCAGCAAGATGTCCGGCGTGCGACAGCCGCCAACCAACGCACCCACGCTTGCGGATGGATTGCGCGCGGGCATCGGCGCGATCACCCTGCCGCTGCTTCGCGATCATGTGGACAGCGTGATCACCGTCACCGAAGCGGAGATCAGCGAATGGATGCGCTTCGCCTTCGAGCGCTTGAAGCTGGTGATCGAGCCCAGCGCAGCCGTGGGCGTGGCGGCCATCCGCTCGCCAGCCTTCAAGGCCATGGCGAAGCAGGCCGGTTGGCGCAATGTCGCGCTGGTGATCTGCGGCGGCAACGTGGATCTGGATCGGCTGCCGTGGATCAGTCGGTGAAGCTGATCAGCACCAGCGCCACGTCGCCGAAATCCACGATGCCATTGCCGTCCACATCCAGCTGCGGATCGCTGTCGCCCATGCCAAGCAGCACCAGCGCCACGTCACCGAAATCGACATGACCGCTGCCATCCACGTCGCCGAAGGGTGACGATGCGCCGGCGTCGGCACGCATCCACCACACGCCGTGGAAGTAGCCGGGCACGCGGACCGGTGTCCGGGTTCACCTCGGTGCATGGCTGACCGTAGCGAAGCGTGCGCGTGGCGACCGCCATGCCCACCGTCACGCGGTATTCGCCAGGTTCCAGCGTGCGATCGATCGTGGCCTGGCCGCCCGGCGATGCCAGCGCCTCATCGAGCGTGATCAGCGGCCCTTCGCACGGACCCTGTGCCAGCACCAACTGCGCCGGAAAGTCCGCGTGCAGCTCGATGTGCATCAGACGGCGCTCATCCACCTGCAGCAGATGCGCGTCCACGTCGCGTACGCCATCACCGGTGATCACGCCGCGTCGTGGCTGGCCGACAACCAGCGGCGCATGCGCGGGGTCACTTCGCCGACCGCATCCCTCGCTGCGCGACTGGAAGCAGGCCTCCCCTTCATCCACCGCATCCGCTGGTACCGAAAGTGTCGGCGCCACGCCTGCACACACCAGCGGCACCAATTCCACGCACAAAGCGTCCCACACGAAGGTGCAGCTCGGGTCGATGCGACGCACCAGTTCGCAGCACTCGGGCGATTCGCAGCCCGGCCCCAGATGCGCAGCCGTGCAATCGCCACGACTGGGGCACACCATGCCGCGGCACTCGGTGGTGGCCAGATTCACGCAGTCGGCGTCCCATGTCACGCTGCAGCAATCCGGGTTGAAGCCGCACACGGTCTCGCAGCATGGCGTGGTGAAGCAGCCGGGGCCAGCATGCACGCCGTTGCAGTCACCGGCAGGCGGACCACACGTGCCGATCAGTCGTGACACAACCTCGTCGCCTGTTGCCAAGGGCTGCGGCTCGGGCGGCTGCAATGCGGGTCCCGTGTCGAGCAGGCTCGCAGCCTCGCCCGCACCATCGACCACATCGCCAATCTCTCGCGCGCGCCGCGGCCCACCAGCTTCGGCTTGCAAGCTGCTTCCACCCGCATTGCGAAGCAGCCGCAGGCGGTGCGACAGGAAGTCGCACACCACCAGATCGAGTCGCCCATCGTGATCGAAGTCGATCGGCACCACATGTCGCAGGAAGGTGCCAGTCAGCACCTGCACCGGCGGCGCCAGATCGATGGCTGCTCCGGACGCGCCGCGGTTCTCGAACACGCTGATGCATCCGTCGTTCACGCTCATGGCGATCACATCCAGATCGCCGTCGCCATCCAGATCGCCCGTGGCCGCGCTCCACGCCGAGCCCAGCGCGATACCGGGAAACCTTGCCACATCCAGTGTCGATCCATCCGTCCCGAAGGACCACACGAACAGTGGATTGCCGCGATCGGTCACGATGCCTGGTGCAATCAATTCCTCGCGCCCATCGCGATTCAGGTCAGCCATGGTTGCCAGCGCGATGCCTGCGGCACTCGTCGATTCCACAGGCACGCTCCACGCACGCTCCGGGCCCATCACGCCACCGCGGTTCCAGCGCAGATCGATGCGACCGGAACCCCCTGCCAGATCGAGCACGTCACGCGCGCCGTCGCCATCAAGATCGGGCGCAAACACCACGCTTGGTGCAGCTGTGCCCAGCGTCCAGCGATTGGGCCGGCGCGCGGATCGCGGCGAGAACCGCATGGCACCGTCGTTGTGCATGATCATCACCGCGCCCGAGCCATAGTGCGCCAGCAGCAGGTCGGGGCGGCCATCCTGATCCGCGTCGAGCACCTGCACACAGCGCGTCTCGCGTTCCAACATGATGCGCTGCGGTTCATCGAACGAACCATCACCACGATTGCGAAGCAGCACCACGCCACCCGGCGTGGCACGCGCGGCCAGCGCCACGTCGACATGCCCGTCGCCATCCAGATCGACCGCCACGGCCCAGTCCGACTGGCATCCAAGTGTCACGATCTCCGGTGCAGCGAACCCGTTCGCAACGCCACGCAGCAGAACCGCCACACCACCCGTGTTGCGTCCCGGCACCAGCAGATCCAGCCGTCCGTCATGATTGAAGTCCGCCACCGCGGGCTGCGTCGGGAAGTGGCGGGTCGGGAGTGCGATGTCTATCGGCGGCTCGAACACGGGCACGCCAGCCAGCAGCGATGCGACAAGCGTGGCGGCCACCGGGGTCATGCGAACACTCTACCCCCGCATTCGGGAAGAACAAGCGATCTCAGGGCAAATCCGGCGACACGCTCTCATCCAGGATGGTGACCAGCCAGCCAAACAGGATGAGCAGGTGCATGAGCCCCTGCATGGCGT
>RFQW01000127.1 GCA_009924765.1 Planctomycetota bacterium
ATCTTCTGGAAGCTTTCCTGGAACTTCTCGCGGGCGCCGTTGCCCATGAAGCTCTGGAACATCTGGCGCATCATGTCGCGCTGCTGCTCCTGTGCCTTGTCGCTGGCCTCGGTGAACTGCGTCTCGTAGTCGGTGACCAGGGTCTCCACGATGCCGACCTGACCTTCGTCGAGATGCAGCTCGTCACGCATCAGCGGAACATCGCGCTTCATCACCGCGGGCTGGAACTGCTCGCGCAGTTCCGTGACGGAGTCGAGCGATCGACCCATGGGACCGAACATGCGACCACCGCCGCCACCACCCGGGCCGCCCTGACCTCCGCCCATCCATCCGCCTCGACCGCCACCTTGGCCACCACCACCCTGCTGACCGCGATTGCCCCGACCGCCGCCTTGATCGGCAGCACCACCCTGCGGAGCCTGGGCGCCGGATGCTGGCGGTGCGTTCTGCGCGAACACCATGCCGCAGAGGAAGGCGGGAACGAGAGCGATGAGCGGATTTGGCGACATGGTTTTGGCAACGGGCATGGGTGGGTGTTATTGGAAAGGAGTTGGGCGGATGCACGAAAACATCCATGTCCTATAAGTTACACGCGGAATCGTTGAAATTGCAGCAAGATGACGCCCACAGAAAGGTTGAAACCGCCGATTTGGCAAGTGGTCGAAATTGCCCACCTTTGGGCGCGAAAAGCGCGCACCCCATTCGAATGATGATGCACATGACTCGCTGCCCCCGATTCCATCCCCTGCTGCTCGCGGCAGTGCTCTGCATGGCTTGCATCGAGCAGGCCTTCGCCGGCTGGAACTCGATGGGCAAGATCACCGCCACACCAGCCTTGCTGAACGAGAAGTTCGGCTGCAGCGTGGCGATCGACGGCGACTGGATGGCGGTCGGTGCCAGTGACACCACGGTGGGCCAGGCGCGATCGACCGGTGCGGTGCATCTGTTCAAGAACGTCGACAACAAGTGGACCTACAAGCAGACGCTGTTCCATCCCACACCGCTCGCCATGCAGACCTTCGGCAACGCCGTCTCGATGCGTGGCGGCATGCTGGCCGTGGGTTCATGGGGCTCGAGCGGATTTGCGGGTCGCGTGTTCGTGCACACATTGGGCTCCGATGATGTGTGGACGCTCACCGCCACGCTGCAGGCGAGCGATGCGCAGCCGAACAAGGCGGCGCTCTTCGGCTGGAGCGTGAGCATCGACATGCCAACGGGCGCACCGCCGGTGATCGCCGTGGGCCGCCCGAACGATTCGACACAGAGCAGCGGCGCCATCTACATGTTCGAGTTCGACGGTACCGCGTGGACCCAGGCCGCGAAGCTGCTTGCCCCTTCCGCAGGCACGCGTGACCAGTTGGGACTGAACGTGTCCGTGTGCAACGGCACCGTGTGCGGCGGCATTCCCCTGCGTCGACGCGTGGCCATCTTCGAGCGAACGGACGGCGTTTGGGGCGCCGGCGTGGAAGCTTCGGACGAAGCCAGCGTCGCCGGCGATTCGTTCGGAACCAGCGTGGTTCGTGGCCGTTGGAAGCGCGAATCGCGCAACCGAGGATGGGCAGGTGCTTCGTGCAGGCGCCGTGATCGTGTTCGAGCACTTTCCCTCGCGCGGCGGTCTGTGGGACAAGAGCAACACCATCCGCCTGCCCACGCCGATCGCCAGCGACAACTTCGGCTACTCGCTCGCGGCGGCTCCCACCGGCAAGGATCAGCGCCCGACCCTGATCGTCGGCGCACCCGGATTCGACTCGACCACCTCCAACGCAGGCGCGGCATTCAGCTACCAGCGGGTTCTGCTTGGCGACTGGCGCAAGTCGGACACCGATCTGTGGTCCGACGCGGCGACCGCCTCGGAGTACAGCAGCAAGTGGGTGGCCGTCTCGTCCACCGGCGTGCTCGCCGCGCTCGCCTCCGAACTTCCACGCGGATCGATCGGCGGCGCGTTTCCCATGCGCTTCATCGAGGACTCGTCCGGCAGCGGCGCGTCGCAGGGCTCGGGAAGCGGCACCACTGGTGGAACCGGAGCGTCGGGTGGCGGTTCGGGTTCCGGCACCACCGGCGGATCCACCACCGGTGGCGGCGGCGACAACGGCGATCTGGGAGGTGGCGGAAGCGCCAATCCCACCGATTCCGTTGGCCAGGGCGGACGACCACGCCCCATCACGCCCCTGCCGCCGCTCATGGCTCCATTTGGAGAGGTGCAAAGCACGCTGCTGTTCGAGACCGGCATCCAGAACACGATCGTGGGCCTGCAGACCGACGGTCAGACGCCGCGAGGCCGCGTGGTGACGGTCGCGAGCGTGCCGGACGGCTGGCAATTGGCCGCCGTCGGTGACACGAACGGCGATGCCAGTGGCGACCTGATCTGGGTGGACTCCGACCGCAAGATCCGCGTGTGGTCGCGCGATGGAATCACCTTCACCGCCAAGGAAACGCTTCGTGCGCTTGGCAGCAACGAGAGCGTGGTGGCGAGCACCGACTTCGACGGAGACGGCGTGGACGACATCATCACGCGCGATCCAGTCAGCAAGGTCGTGACGGCGATCCGCATGCGCGAAGGCAAGGCCACCGGCGTCGCGTACACGTTCACGATTCCTTCGTCGTCCTGGCAGGTCGTGCCGCACAAGCTGGTCGGTGGCCTGCTGATCCGCGACACGGCGACCGGCGCCGTGAAGCGCGTCACACGCGATGCGGTGCGCGGCACCATCGCCGTGGCCGACGCTCCCTCACCCAGCCGCGATGAGGTGATCGAGGGCATCGGCGATCTCGATGGCGACGGCAACGACGACATGGTCTGCCGCAATCCCGACACCGGCGACGTGTCCATCTGGCGACTGGACGAGAGCGGCAAGTTGATCGCCACGCGCGTGATGTGCCTGAACGGCCTGATCTGGAAGATCGAGGGCGTGCACGACTGGGACGGCGACGGCATCGAGGATCTGCTGCTGAGCCACGATCATGCCCGGCGCCTCATCGTGATGCATGTGCTGTTCGAGGATGGACAATCCACCTTCGGGAGCAACCTGCGCATCGGCAACATGGGCACAGCGCGGCTGCTGAACGTGGCGGACCGCTGAGGTCAGGTCCGCGGCTCGCGCGGGGTGAAGGCCCGACGCGCGCCGCCAAGATTCATCCGGAAGAACGCGTCGTCCAGGAAGGCGTCCATGCGCGCCGCATCCACGCCGGCCTGCCGTGCCAGCGGAACCTCGATCGCCCGGTACGCAACCAGCGCCTTCGCATCGTCCGCATGGCGTGCCACAAGATCCCGAAGCCACGCCGTCTCCTGCTGCAGGCGACCGAGCGCACGTTCCAGGAACCGCCGACTCGCCGCGCGATCGCTCGTCACGCCTCCGCCATGCGTCAGCCACAGGTGCGTTGGCTCGGCGTCGATCACGCGCTGCAGGCTGGAGCACCACGCATCCGGCTCGAACTCCGGCGGCGGCGTTGGAATGGCGATCCATTCGCTGCCGGGCACCAGAATGCCGGACAGATCGCCCATGAACGCATGGCGCTCCGATGCGTCCTCGACCAACCACACCACATGATGGCGTGCATGCCCCGGCGTGTGCAGCGCGCGCAGCACATGACCGCTCAATGACGGCGTGGCCTGATCCTGCACCGGGTGCAGATGCGCCGCATCCACCGCAAGCAGATCACCGTAGAAGGGTTCATACGCGTCGCCGTGCACGCGCCTGGTGCTCGCGAGCAGCTTCTCGGGATTCGCCAGATGCGGCGCGCCGAACGGATGCACGTGCACATGCGCACCGGCCTGCGCCAGATGACCAGCGGCGCCCGCGTGATCCAGATGGATGTGCGTGAGCAGCAGATGGCGGATGTCCTGCAGCGCAACACCCGCAGCCTGCAGCCCCTCGATCAGCGTACTGCGCGTGGCAGCAGGCCCGCACTCCACGAGCAGGTGACCATCGACGCCGCGGATCAGGAACGCGTTGGCCGCACCCTGCACCCGCATGTAGCCCACATCGATTGCCTGTACCTGCATGGCTCTTCTCATGCGAACGGCCGCGAGGCGCGCACCATCACGCGCAGCGCACCGAGCATCGCCATGAACGCGCAGATGCCCACCGACCCATAGGCCAGCTTGATGTCCGCAAGCCGACCGCCGATCACGTCGCGCCCCGGAATCAGCTCGATCAGGATCATCACGCCGATGCAGATCACCATCCACGCATCGAGTCCGCGCGTGAGCATCCAGCCCAGCATGGCGGCAGCCGCGATGGCCACCGGCGCGAAGTGATAGTTGCTCGAATGTGGCGCGATCAGCACATAGGTGCAGGCCGTCGCCCCGACGCTTGCAATGGCCCACAGGCTCGCGCTTTCGCAGCTTGCCGACACGCGCGTGGCGATGCGCCGCGCAGTGCCCCAGCAGAACCACAGCAGCGTGCTTGTCATCGCCAGAATCCACACAGCCAGCACGATGCGACGCCCGCCATCGCCCACGGCCACGAGCATGCACTCGTAGTCCAGCCCACGATCCGTGGGCGTGGGCACCATCAGGCGCGTCAGGATGCCGGTGCCGCTCTGGTTGAGCGGATTCCATGGATGCCAGCGCCCACCTCCCGATGCGGTCAGGTCACTCCCGCCCGCAGCCAGATGCAGCCATGCGATGAAATGCGTCTGGCCGGTGAACATCCACGCGACCAGGTCGAAGCCGATAGCGACCACCACGCCCGTGATCGCCATGGCCACGCATGCTCGCCAGCGACGCTGCGCGGCCAGCACCGGCAGGAAGAGCACCGGCATCACCTTGAACGAGGCGGCCAATCCAAATGTGACGCCCGCCCGGCGTTCGCAACGCGCAATCTGCCCATGCCCGACCGCAGCGCATGCACTGCACCACGCACCCAAGGCCACCAGCATGAACACCACCACATCGTGCGCCTGATACCCCAGCGGCACGATCGTGTGGCCCGCCGATGACAGCGCCAGCAATCCTCCAAACAGGAAGAACTTCCAAGGCACCTGCACCGCCGCGCGAAAACGCGCATCCAGCATGAGCGCGTTCCAGATGGCGCGCACCGCAAGCACCGCCGAAGTGACCAGCATCACGCACCACAGCACGCGGGCCAACGGCACCGGAAGCATCGCCAGTGGAAGCACGGGCGTGGTGAACGCCGGCGGATACACCCACCATTCCGGACCCGGCAACGCCTGCGCTTCCAGCACGCGGTGCGACGCGGGGAGATAGCACCCCATCAACTCCGACTGCTTGCGGAACGACAGGATCGGCACCAGCGCCGCACAGGCAACCATCCACCCGTACAGCCACGGCGTGCGCCACAGTGCGGCGGCGATCCGTGAGCCGATGGGCGCTGGTGCGTCAGACATGCATGCCGAGACTATCGGGGATGCGTGCGCCCATCACGCCAATCACCGTCGTGAAGCAACTCACGGACCGGCACCCACCGGGGCTGCGTCGGCCGCCTTCGGCTTCACCTCCACGATGCGATCCGCACTCGGTGGAAACGGGCCCTCGCTTCGTGGCGCGTCCGCGCTCTCGAGCAGCAGCGTCATGGCATCTTCCGCCGCACCCGACACGATGCGGGCGATGCGATCGTGTGGCGTGGCACTTCCAAGTTCGTAGGTGATGCCGGGCGCGCCGGTGGTCTCGAAGGCCCAGCGCTTGAAGGTCCACTGGTCCACGTTGTGCGCGCCCGTCGACTCGACGGTGTAGTCGGGGAAACGCTTCTGGATGGCATCCACCCAGCG
>RFQW01000128.1 GCA_009924765.1 Planctomycetota bacterium
ATTCGAAGCAGCGTTCGCAGCATGGTGAAGCCTCCTGGCGTCACTTCTCCGCCTTCGCGATCTGCCAGTACTCCAGTTCGACTGGGGCCTGACGACCGAAGATGGTAACGAGCACGCGGACCAGGCCCTTGTCCGGCAGGGTCTCGTCCACGGTGCCCTCGTAGTTCTGGAACGGGCCTTCCTTGATGGTGACCGCGTCGCCCTTGACGAACTCCATGCGAACCGTCGGGGTTTCCTCGGGCTTGCGGCTGTCGAAGAGCATCTTCTCGACTTCGGGCGGGGTCATCGGGGTGGGACGACCTGCGGTGCCCACGAAGTCGCCCACGCCCGTGGTTTCCTTGATCAGGAAGAACACGTCCTGCGGAATGCGGCCATCCGGCTCCAGCTTCATCTCCACGAACACGTAGCCGGGATACAGCTTGGTCTCGGTGACCTTCTGCTTGCCGGCCTTCATGGTCTTGGTCTTCTCGGTGGGCACCATGATGCGGCCGACCAGGTGCTGCATGGCCTCGATCTGCACCTTGCGGAGCAGCGTGTCACGCACGGCGTTTTCCTTGTTGCTCGCCACGCGCAGCACGAACCAGTCCATGCCGTCGCGGTACATCGGCAGTTCGACATCGGGATCGGTCGGATCCACAACCGTCGCGCCGGGGTTGCTCACCTGCGCGGCGCGTGCGGCCTGTTCCTTGTTCTTGCTGCTGCTGGTGGTCTCGAGCGCGCGGCTGGTGGCCACGCCGCCGGTGATGCTGCTGCTGGCGGTGCGGAACGCCGCGGTGCCAACGGCGAGGTTCTTCTGCTTCGACTTGTCGTCGCCGTGATCCGAGTCGTGCATTGATTCTGAGTCGTTCGAAAGCATCGGTTCAGCTCCTCATGTCCAGCACGCGCATCCACACGAAGATCGTGGAGAAGGCGAAATCCCAAACCCAGCAGAACAGCGAGATGATCAGCGTCATCGCGATCACGACCAGCGTGCTGCCCACGATCTCGCGTCGCGTGGACCAGTTCACCTTCTTCATCTCGCCCTCGGTGGCCACCAGGAAGTCGACCGACTTCGCGTTGAAGCCGGCGAACCACCACAGCAGCACGCCCACGCCCGCCAGGAACAGCAGCGCTGCACCGCTGGCCACGTAGGTTGGGTGAATGCCGATGTCGACCGTCTCGAGCAGGCGCCACAGCCACACCGCGCCAAGCACCGCGAGCATGCCGAAGCCGATGACCGTCATGAGACGGGTCCAGTAGCCCTGACCGAACTTCTTGATGGCGGTGGACATGGGGTTCTCCGAGAAGGGTGCGAAACGGATTCCAGGCCACGAGGCCCGAACACGCCGGGGGGGGATCGAACCCACGACCTGCGGATTTGGAATCCGCTGCTCTACCAGCTGAGCTACCGGCGTAGCGAAGGAAGCGACGCTGGCGTCACTTCCGCTTGATCTTGTGCAGCGTGTGCTTGCGCAGGCGGGGGGAGAACTTGCGGAAGCCTTCCTTCACCTTCTCCGAAATGCCGCCCTTGACGCGGATCTCGGTTCGGTAGTTCAGGTCGCCGCACTCCGTGCACTGCAGCCACACGTATTCACGATCCAGGGACTTCTTTGCCATGACTCACTGTCTCCGGGCCCTGGGGGCCCTGGTTTCGGCCCGCCCCGCCCCTGGCCTTTCGGTCAGGGGCGGGCACGGACGAAACCGCTCGTTGCAAGCGACGCGCCCACACGGCGCGCGTCGCGGGATGTCACTTGATGATCTTCGTCACCACGCCCGAACCCACGGTACGACCGCCCTCGCGGACGGCGAAGCGGGTCTGCTCTTCCATGGCCACGCCCTTGCCTTCAAGGTCGACCTTGATCTTCACGTTGTCGCCGGGCATGCACATCTCGGCGCCGATCAGCTCGAGCTTGCCGGTGATGTCCGACGTGCGGAAGTAGAACTGGGGCTTGTAGCCGTTGAAGAACGGCGTGTGACGGCCGCCTTCGTCCTTGGTCAGCACGTACACCTGGGCCTCGAACTCGGTGTGAGGCTTGATGGTGCCGGGCTTGCAGAGCACCTGGCCACGCTCGATGTCCGCCTTCTCGACGCCACGCAGGAGGCAACCGACGTTGTCGCCGGCCTGGCCTTGATCGAGGGTCTTCTGGAACATCTCGACGCCGGTCACGGTGGACTTCATCGACTGCGGGCGCAGGCCCACGATCTCGATTTCCTCACCGACCTTGACCATGCCGCGCTCGATGCGGCCGGTGGCCACGGTACCGCGACCCTTGATGCTGAACACGTCTTCGACGCTCATCAGGAAGGGCTTGTCGGTCTCGCGCACGGGCTCGGGAACGTGGGCGTCGATCGCGTCCATGAGGTCGGCGATGCACTTGTTCTTCTCGGCGTTGCCCGGCTCCTGCAGGGCGGGGAATGCCGCGCCACGCACGATCGGGATGTCATCGCCCTTGAAGCCGTACTTGGTGAGGAGCTCGCGCACCTCCATCTCGATCAGGTCGAGAAGTTCCTTGTCGTCGACCAGGTCGCACTTGTTCAGGAACACCACGATGCTGGGCACACCGACCTGACGGGCGAGCAGGATGTGCTCGCGGGTCTGGGGCATGGGGCCGTCAGCCGCGCTCACCACCAGGATGGCGCCGTCCATCTGCGCCGCGCCGGTGATCATGTTCTTCACGTAGTCGGCGTGGCCGGGGCAGTCGACGTGGGCGTAGTGGCGCTTGGCCGTCTCGTATTCCACGTGGCTGGTTGCGATGGTCACGATCTTGGTGGGGTCACGACGACCCTCGCTCTCGCTCGCCTTGGCAACCTGGTCGTAGGCGACGGCCTTGCCGTAGCCACGAGCAGCCTGCACCGCGGTGATCGCGGCGGTGAGAGTGGTCTTGCCGTGGTCGACGTGGCCGATGGTGCCAACGTTGACGTGCGGCTTGGTGCGAACGAAGTTTTCCTTTGCCATGGTGTGTGCTCCAGGTAAGTGACGCCGGGACGGACGCGGAACGCTCCCGCGATCCCCGTCGACGTGCCCGACGGGAGGCTCGGCTGGCGAATACCGAACGCCGGTATTCGCCGAAGCCACCGAAGGGGATTGAACCCTCGACCTCACCCTTACCAAGGGTGTGCTCTACCACTGAGCTACGGTGGCGACAGAACCGAAGAAAAACCGCCCGAGAATCGGGCGGTGAGTCGCAAATGGTACCGCGTGGCCCGGGTCGGTCAAGGGGTTGGGTGCCCCAGCCTTCGAAAAGGCCGTCTTGTGGGTGACCTGTGGGGATCTCGGGGCCAGAAACCCCGAAATTTCACCGTTATCGCATATCCAGATGACGGAAACGCACCCCGCGGCCCTGATCCTTCTTGTCGGAGGTGGCGGTGGACTTCTGCGTGCCGTTGTCATTCAGGTCGTTCGCCAGGCCCTCGAGGTCGGTCGAGTCCTCCCAGCGCTGCTCGGTGCGCGTGTGTCCGTCAAGCAGCAGCATGGCGCAGGTCTCGCCCGGATAGCGGAAGTCCACCTGCGACTCCTGCGGGTCCTCCGCATCGAGCGGATCCACGCCGTTGGCGTCCACCACGTCGATGGTCTCGCACGCGATGCTGTCGATCAGGTACGCGCTGCCATCCGGCCGCGTGATCTGCCCGTTGGTGAAGAATGTCTCGCTGCTGCCGCTCAGTTCGGCGCGCGCGTCGTAGGCATGGTTCGTCAGCGCGCGCTTGGTCGCGCTGCGGCTGTCGAAGAAGTTGTTGGCCGCGAACATGCCGGGCTCGCTCAGGGTGGTGGCGCGCGAACCGAACTTGTTGCCATCGATGTCGGCGTCCAGGCTGATCTTGCCCGTGAACTGGCGCTTCAGCGGCACCGCGCTGCGGAAGGGACCACGATCGAAACCTGGCACCTTCTCGTAGAGCGTGCCATCCGGGTTGTCCACGCGGTAGTCGTAGGAACCCGCCGCATCGTCGCTGACGATCGGGCCGTAGCCCGCGTCCGTCCACAGGATGTCGGCCCAGGTGCCCATGTACTGCTGCCCCGCCGGCGGCACGGCCGCGCTGCGCGCCTTGCCCTTCACCAGCGCGTTCGTGCGGTCGAACAGGCTTGGCACGATGGTGTCGCGGTTGGCGGTGCTGTAGTTCTGCATCAGCGTGTAGGTCTGACGCATGTTGCTGGTGCTCTTGGCCAGACCCGCGTTGCCGCGCACGATGCCAAGCGCGGGCAGCAGGATGGCCACAAGAATGCCGATCACGCCCAGCGTGACGAGCAGCTCGATGATGGTGAAGCCGCGACGGGTGTGCATGCGTGTCTCCTGGGGCCCGGTGGCCCGTGAATGGATTCGGTGGCGGATCGCCGGGGGATGCCCGGATCAGCCCATGTTCATGGTCATCAGGAACTCGGCGTTGCTCTTGGTCTTGCTCACGCGGCTCTTCATGAGCTCCATGGCCTCGACCACGTTCATGTCGCTCACCACCTTGCGCAGGCGCACGATCAGTTCGTGCTCCTTCGGGTCGAGCAGCAGCTCCTCGCGGCGCGTACCGCTGGCGGCCACGTCGATCGCGGGGTAGATGCGCTTCTCGACCAGCTTGCGGTCCAGGTGCAGTTCGGCGTTGCCGGTGCCCTTGAACTCCTCGAAGATCACCTCGTCGGCGCGGCTGCCGGTGTCCACCAGCGCCGTGCCCAGGATGGTGAGCGAGCCGCCGTGGTGAGCGAGCCGCCGTTCTCGATGTTGCGCGCGCTGCCGAAGAACTTCTTGGGCTTGATCAGGGCCGCGTTGTCCACGCCACCCGAGCCGATCTTGCCGCCGCCCGGCATGCCGTTGTTGTAGCCGCGGGCGAGGCGCGTGATGGAGTCGAGCAGGATCACCACATGCTGGCCGAACTCGACCATGCGGCGGGACTTCTCCATCACCATCTCGGACACCTGGATGTGTCGCGCGGCCTCCTCGTCGAAGGTGCTGGCGATCACTTCCACGCGATCGGGCGTGTTGCGGCGGAAGTCGGTCACTTCCTCGGGACGCTCGTCGATCAGCAGCACGATCACGTGCACGTCGGGGTGGTTCTTGCAGATCGCGTTGGTGATCTGCTGCAGGATGACCGTCTTGCCGGTGCGCGGCGGCGCCACGATCAGCGCGCGCTGACCGAAGCCCAGCGGCGTGACCATGTCGATGATGCGCGTCTCGATCTTGGCGGGCTGGTCCAGCATCTCCAGGTGGATGCGCTTGTTGGGGTGCAGCGGCGTGAGCGCCTCGAAGGTGGGCAGATCATGCAGCTTCTTGGGGTCGGTGCCGTTCACCTGGTCCACGCGAAGCAGCGAGAAGTAGATCTCGGTGTCCTTCGGCGGACGGGTGATGCCCGTGATCACCTGGCCCTTGCGCAGGCCGTGGCGGCGCACGAAGCCCTGGCTCACGTAGATGTCGTCGGGGCTGGGCAGGTAGCTGTATTCGCTGCTGCGCAGGAAGCCGTAGCCCTCCGGCATCAGGTCCAGCGTGCCGGTGGCGGTCATCAGGCCGTGCTTGGCGGCGCGGTGCTTGAGAATCTCGAACACCAGGCGCTGCTTGCTCATCGCGCCCTGATCTTCAAGGCCTTCCTTGCGCGCGATCTTCATCAGCTCATCGCCGTTCATGCGCTGCAGGCCGGCAAGGTCCAGGTCTTCCTTCTTGGCGGCCTTCAGCTTGCCGCCGGCGGCCTCCTCCAGCTGCTGCAGATCCATCTCGAGCTGCTCGTCGGTGGGAACGCTGCCGGGCGTCAGGGACATCACCGGCATGTACGGCT
>RFQW01000129.1 GCA_009924765.1 Planctomycetota bacterium
CGCCCTGTGGAGCAGGTGAGTTGGAACGACATCCAGCCATTCTGCACGGCGACCGGTATGCGGCTACCCACCGAAGCGGAGTGGGAATACGCCTACCGCGCTGGCACCACCACGGCATTCCACGGTATGTCGGGGTACTTGAACGGCACCAACGATGACAACCAGTTGAGCACTATTGCCTGGTTCAGCAGCAACAGCAGCAATCAAACCCACGCCGTTGCCGGCAAGGCCGCCAACGGCTTTGGGCTGTACGACATGGCGGGCAACGTGTGGGAGTGGTGCCAGGATTGGTATGACGCTTATGCGTCGGGCGCGCAGATGAACCCGACCGGGCCCGGTAGCGGTAGCTACCGTGTGTTGCGCGGCGGCAGCTGGCCTGGTTTCTCCTTTTACGGTCGTGCGTCGAACCGCCTCTCCGGCAGCGCGCCTGACCGCCGCGACTCCAGTATCGGCTTCCGAGTCGCAAGAAATCCGTAATTCCAATTTCCCATCTTCGGCCTGTCCAGTTGAATTCCGGAAAGCCGTTAACCCCTCACTGCGCCTTCATCTCATCCGTGCGCGCGCTTTCGAGGCGGTACAGCCCGATCAGGAAACCGCCCGCCTTGAAGGGTGACACCATCAGGCGGCCGCGGATCACGCCGAAGCTGATGGTGTGCTGCGCGCCAAGCTTGATGGGCGTGGCCAGTTCCGCCTCAAGGGCGTGGGCGGCAGGCCGATGCAGCAGCCGTCCCAGCGGTTCTTCATCACCAGCAGTTCCTTGGTCTGCACGCCCCACAGCGGCGGCGCCAGGAAGCCGCTGATCTGCACCCACTGACCGTTCAGAAAGTCGATGCGCGGCGGCACGGCCATGCGGTCGGCCTTGGCGTCGATGGTTTCGTTGGCGCTGAACAGCAGCGGCCATCCGATCACGAATGGGTCCTGCTCGCTGCCGCTGCCGGTGAGCGTGAAGCGGCCGTCGAGCAGCAGCGTGCCGTCGGGCTGGCGATCGATGCGGGCTTGTACGGAGGGTTGTGGTGCGGCTTCGGGCTGCTTGGTGGTGGGTGCCGGCGCGGATGGCTCCACCTTGGCTGCGGCCTTCACCGGCTGCTCGACTGCAGGCGCCGTTGCTGCAGCCGGCTGCTCAGGCACAACCACCGGCGCCGACTTGCTCGGCCACAGCAGCGCGAGTGCGCCCGCGATCACCACCACCGCGAGCAGCGCCCAGATGCCTTTCAAGCATGCTCTCCAGCCAAGTGCCGCAGGATCACGTCATGCACCGACCGCAGCGGCAAGCGCGCGTGATCGGGAAGGAACGCGCCCTCGGCCAGCAGCACCGGGTCAAGCGCGGGATCCAGATCCACGCGACCGTGCGTGCCCTGCACCAGCGACGCATCGAGTGGCGTGAGCTGAAGCAGCGCGCGGAATCCAAGCGACTTGCGCAGCTTGAACCACGCGAACTTGGCGTTGGCCACCATCGGCGAATCGCTGAGCAGCAGTTCGCACGGGTCGTAGCCAGGCTTGCGGTGAATGTCGACGGTGCGCGCGTAGTCGGGCGCCACGCGGTCGGACAACCACCACGGATACGCGAACCATGCGCCCGGCTTGGCCAGCATCACCAGGTCGCCGCTGCGCGGGTGGTCCAGTTCGACCTCGTGCAGTTCATCGGCACCCAGCACGCGTTCCACGCCGGGCAGCGCCGACAGGATCTCGCGCGCCTCGGGCAGTGCCGTGGGGTCGATGCCGTACACGTGCGCGATCTGGTGATCGCACACAGCGAACACGCGACTGGCGTTCAGGTCCAGCGCATCGCCGCCAAACTCCTCGCGTGCGGCCAGCAGACCGGCCGCATGCAGCGCCTGATTGGGGTGCACCACCTGCGTGGCTTGCTCGATGCCGTAGTCACTGCACACGATCACGCGCGCATCGCGCTTGTGGCAGGCCTGCAGCAGGTCGGCGATCACACGATCGAGTTCGCGCAGCTCCTGTCGCACATGTGCGCCGTTGGGTCCCTCGCGCTGCAGCACGTAGTCCATGTGCGGCAAATAGCACAGTGTCAGCGCGGGATCGTGCCACTGCATCACGCGCTGCGTGGCCTGCGCGATCCACTCGGTGCTGCGGATGTCGGCGCGTGGCCCCCAGAAGTTGAACAGCGGGAAGTGGCCAAGCTCGGCCTGCAGGCGATCGCGCAAGGCACGCGGCGTGCTGAGGATGTCCGGGTGCTTGCGTCCATCCGCCGCATACTTGGGTCGCGGCGTGACCGTGATGTCCGCGCTGCTGAACATGTTGAACCACCCAAACAGGTTCGCCACCGTCATGCCCGGGAATCGTTGGCGTGCGGTTTCCCACACCATGGGGCCCTGCAGCAGACGGTTCGATTGGCGCCACAGACGCACTTCGCACTGATCGCGGTCCATCCAGCCGTTTGCAACGGCGCCGTGGTACCGCGGAGGCTGACCGGTGAGCAGGTCGCCCTGGCTTGTGCAGGTGACGGCCGGTGCGCTTGGTCGCAGTGTGCGCACACCACCAAAGTCGCGCGCCAGTTCGCGCAGGTGCGGCGTGTCGGCGTTCAAGTGACGCGCCGACAGTGCGGCGGTGACAAGCACCACGGTGCGCTGCGCGCCGGATGGATGCGCGGTGGTCATGCTTTCAGGAACCTAGAACGCGTCGCTGCAGCAGCAGTGTGGCGATGCACGCGATGGCGGCGATGGCGGCCAACTCGCCGCGACCCAGCATGACCAGCGACGCCGTGTCGATGCATGCGATGCCCGCGATCCAGCGCATGACGCCGCGTGGCACGCCACCCGGCAAGGTCATGTTGCCCAGCCCGCGGAACAGCAGCCACGCGGCACCCAACATGGCGGCCGCATAGAAAGCGCTCTGCATGACGCCAAGCGCCGGCAGCAACCGACACGCGACGGCGCCGAATGGCAACACCGCCGCCACCGCCACCATGCTGGCGGCCACGGACAGATGCATGTCGTGATCGTGCACCGGCACCGCCGCCACCTCGTTGCGCGCGGCGATCGAGATGCCGAGCGTGTACACACCCAGCGGCAGCGCGAAGAAGCCGAGCAGGTTCCAGTCGGGCTGCTGGTTGTTCGAACACGCGATGGCGGCGATGGTGGGCACCAGCGCTCGGCAGCAAGCCATCAGCGCAGGGCCCGCGATGGCGCTGCGATGCAGCAGGTTGTAGCCCGTCACGCACGACACCAGCAGCAGCATCCATGGAATCGCGTTCGAGCTGGCCGCTGCAAGCAGCAGCACGGCGGCGGCGATCAGCATCATCGCCAGCAGCAGCGCGGAACTTTCGCGGATCTGCCCTGACACGATCGGCCGGCTTGGACGCTCACGACGATCGATGGGCTGATCGAAGTAGTCGTTCATCACCATGCCACCCATGTACAGCAGCATGGTGCCCGCGGCGACCAGCGTCATGGGAAGCACCGCGATCGTGCTGCCGGGCATGGTGCTGCCGCCAATGGCCGCACCCACCAGCGAGCCGGTGATCACCGTTGGCGCATTCGAGATGCGAAGCAGTCGCATCCAGGCGCCGAGGCCGACCGGGGCAGTGGGTGCGAGGTCGCTCATCGGGTTGCAGACTGCGCGGAATGGCCCGCTTTGGCAAGCAGCGCGCGCGCGTGCAGGATCTCGCGGGCGATGCCCTCCGGAATGCTGGGCGCGGCGGGTTCAGGCAGCTGCGCCCACGCGTAGGTTTCCACCTCGATGAACGCGTGCGGCAGACGCGCGGCTCGGCGCAGGGCGGGTTCGATGGCCGACTGCGTGGTGCGCAGCGCACCCACCGCCTGCAGGAAGATGGGCACATGAAAGTGGCAGCGCCACGGCAGCGTGGGGTTGCTGGCCAGGAAATCGGGAATGTCCTCCCACACGCGCGGCTCCGCTGCGCTGCCCGTGACCACCTGATGCAGGTAGCGCGGCTCGTCGAATCGCTGCAGCGCCTGCAGGTGTTCGGGCGTGGCATCGCCTGCGATCGCCGACGACACCTGCACGCGATGCACGCCGATGCCGGCCGCTTCGCACAGATCGAACGCGGCTTCGGGCGCCTCGCCCATCACCGCACCGTGACACACATCCACGCACGCGCCAAGGTGTCGCTGCAGCGTGGTGTCTCTGCCGCGCGGCTGCAGGCAGTGCGTCATGAAGCCGGTCAGTTCTGCGAAGGTCTGGATGGCGCAGCCGGGTTCGGGTTCGATGTCGAGCGTGATGTGCACGCCGGTGCGCTGCTCGATGCGTGCCAGGCCGCGCGCCACCTGCTCCAGTTGCGCGGAGGCCAGACCCACGCTTGCGCCGCAACCCTCGGCGCTGAATCGCGGGCGCCATCCAAGCGGCAGCGTGCTGATGCTGGCGTGCGTGGTTCCCGGTGCCAGCAGTTCGGGCAGCAGCTCGGCCACCGCCAGCGTGTACAGCGCGCGCCTGGCATTGCCCCAGTGCGGTTCGTACACCAGCGTCTTCACGCGCTCGGCGTTGAAGTTGCCGTATGGAAAGGCGTTCACCGCCACCATGTGCAGTCCGGCGGCCAGCGTGTCATCGCGCAGGCGCCGCGCCTCATCGGGCGCTTCCTGCAGTTGTCGAACGCTCTCTGCACTCAGCCACACGCCGATGGGAAGCGGGCCATCGTTCACAAGCCGCGCCACCTCGGCGGCGGGGCCAAGCAGGCTCTGCCGAAGTTCCTGCAGGTTGCGGCCTGCGTGAACGTTCGTGCAGTAGCCGATGCGATGCATCAAGGCGTGGCCTTGGGCGGCGCGGGCTTGTTCGCCTTCAGCACACGCTCGATCTCTCGGTCCATGAGTTCAGGGTGACCCATCCATGCGATGGTGCCCTTGCCATCCACGATGCATGCCCATGGAATGCTGCGCTGCTTGGCGGCCAACATCCACGCGCGGCCCATGCTGGCGTCGCCGTCGAAGGCCACGCGGTAGTTCATGCCATCGCCGCGGGATTCGACGAACTTCTGCACCGTGGCGAGGCGGCCATCGTCGGCACCACCATCGGCAGGCTTCTGCTTGGGCCGCTCGGATGCGGCCACACCGATCACGGTGAGTTCGGGGTGCCGCTTCTGCAGCGCGTTCAGGTTTGGGATGTTCTTCACACAGGGGGGGCACCATGTTGCCCAGAACTCCACCACATACACCTTGCCGGGTACGAAGGCCTTCACTGCGTCGCCCTTCACCCATGCATCCACCGTGAGCGGTGGCGCAGGCGATCCCGCTGCCAGCACGGGTGTGGCTTCGGTGGGCGGCGCCTTGTCGCTTGGCGCGGCGGGGGGCGCGGGTTGTGCGGCAAGCATCACGCTGAACACCAGGGCTGCGCTGATCATGCCTTCTCCTTCTTGTTGCGCGCGGTGGCGGCCGCGTCGACGAGCTTTTTCACCATGCCAAGGCCGAGCACCGGATCCTTGGTGCGCTCGGGGTGCCACTGCACGCCCACATAGAACACGCGGTCCTTCAACTGGATCGCTTCCAGGCAGCCATCGGGGCTGCGCGCCATCTCCACGAACGGGCCGACCTCGGTGAGCGCCTGATGATGGCTGCTGGTGACCACGCCCTTGCCGATGGCGCCGTCGATGGTGTGTTCCTGATTCGACTGGTGACGCTCGCCGCCCTCGATGATGTCGGGAACATGCTGCGCCAGATGGCAGCCGCGATGCACGCCCATCATCTGCATGCCCAGGCAGATGCCCAGCACCGGCTTGTCGGGGCGCTTGTCCAGCGCGTCGAG
>RFQW01000130.1 GCA_009924765.1 Planctomycetota bacterium
ACACGGGCAGCACCTTCGACCCCGCGTTCGCCACGCAGACCACCGCAGACATCTGTCGCACGGGCCTGTCATACCTGTACCGCCTCGAGCCCGCCGAGTACGGACACGAGCACCGCGAAGCGTGGTACATGCAGGTGGAAACGCTTGGCACCTACGAAACCGACGGCAGCGCGGAATGGACGATGGGTCCCGGCATCCTGATGGAAGGCACGCACTTCGCCTTCGAAGTCGCCGTGCAGCTGCCCCTGTGGATGGAAGCCGCGCCAAACCGCGGCAACTCCAACTTCACCGCCATGTTCGGGCTTCGATTCCTGTTCTGAACCCCGTCCGCACCATGTCCGCGCGGCGTGTGCGGAACGGCACGAGCCGCTACACTCTCCGCCCTGCGCAACTGCCCCGCAGTCGCGCAATGCCACCTTAGCTCAGCGGTAGAGCGGAGCTTTCGTAAAGCTCAGGTCACGGGTTCAAATCCCGTAGGTGGCTCTCTGCCTGCCACGGGCCCGAAGGCCCAGGCTCACTTCAGGATGAGCTTGATCGATTCCTGCGGGCCGAGGTTCAGCGCGCCGTAGCACTCGGCCGCAGCCGCGCCCTCGGCACCCTTGCCATCCACCAGCAGCGCACGCAGGCGATCCACCTGCGTGGGATCGGCCTTGTCACCGAAGCGACGCGCACTCTCCGCGGTGGCACGCAGCAGCATCGCACGATCATCGCCCTCGGCCTTCAGCGCCGCCGACAGCAGTGCACGCTGCGCCGACTGCGAAGGCACCAGCGCCAGCGCCATGGCGATGCGCGCGCGCAGGTCGCCCTGCTGACGCGACAGGCCATCGATCAGCGCACCTTCGGCATCGATCATGCGGAAGGGTCCGCCGCCCACGCGACCGATGCCGATCAGCGCATCCGCCGACTCCATGGCCAGCGTGGCCATGTCCTCGGCGCTCGGCATGCCGCCGCTCGCGCGGTTCATGAGCACCTTCACGGCGCCATTGAACGTGTCGCCCGAAGAGCCAAGGAACCACACGTTGGCGGAACGGCTGTCGCGCAGCGAACGATCCACGCGCACGGCGTCCTGCTCGGGCACGGCCAGCAGCAGCATGGCGCTGGAGGTGAGCGCATCGCCGCGCAGCGCACGGCCCTGATTGCTGACGAAGGTGGGATCGCCCGCCACCACCACCAGATCCGCGGATCCGTGGCCGGTCATCGCGGTGCGAAGCGCCGAGGCGCTCTCGGTGCTGCCCATCACGTCGAAGCCCTGCGCGCGCAGCCAGCTCTCGATCTGCGTGCGGTCCTCGGCCTGCATGGCCACCACGCCCGCGGCCAGATGTCCGCCCTCGCGCAGCGTGGCTGCGAGCGTGGGCACCACCGCGTTGGCGCGGGGGAAACTGGTCGACGGCATCGCGCGGGCAACGGCCAGCGCAGCCTCCACGCGCACGCGACGGTTGGCGCTGTCCAGGCACGCGATGAGCGGGTTCTGCTCGCTGCCCGACACCAGCGTGGTCGGTCCGCCGGTCTTCGACAGCGCGCGGATGGCCTGCAGCTGAAGACCGGCATCACCGATCTCAACGCCAAGACCCAGCACCTGACGGCCAACCATGGGGCCGGCGGCCTGCACCAGCGACGAGGGCGACAGCGGCGAAGCGACCTCGGTCGCGGTCTCCTGCGCCTCAAGTCGCAGACCAGCGGCCAGGTACACGGCCAGCGCCGTGCCGTTGCCGGCGTCGCTGTCGCGCATCGCTGCGCCATGATGTCGCAGTACACGCCGGTCGAGACCATCTTCGGCATCAGGCCATGATCGCCATCGAAGCGCCACGTGGGCTGCTGCATTTCGGCGGGGTACGGCAGCAGGCCTTCCGCGCCAACGATGAAGCTGCGGGCCATCGAGGTCCACAGCGCGTTCTGGTCGGTGCTGCTCACGCCCATGCGCGACATCGCCTCGCTGGCGGCCTGACGCAGATCCGAGGTGGCGCCCTTCGCGTTCGCCACGCTGGCGATCCACGGTGCAGCGATCTTCGATCCCAGTTCGCCAAGCACGCGGATCACGCGCACCTGCTGCCCCGCGGGCAGGCCGTTCAGCGACTCGCACAGCGGAAGCACGGCATTGCGGCCGATGTTCAGGATGGCGCGCTCGGCCATCAGTTCCTGGCTCGAGCTGGCGCCAGCGGTGAATGCGCGAATGAGCGCGGGCATGGCGTAGGCGCCGGCGGCTTCCAGCGAACGCATGGCGAAGGTCTGCTGACGCAGCGTGCCGTTGAGATTGGTCACCGCCGCATCGATGCGGGCCGGATCGCGGGCCAGATCCAGACGGCCGGCGTCCACCTTCTTGCCAAGCTCGGTGGCGAGCGTGCTCACCTCGGGCATGGCGCGGCTGGATTCGAGCGCGCGCTGGAAGCGCTCGGCGAAACCACCGGCGTCCACGATCTGCGCGGCCTGCGAAGGCGTGACGTTGGTGTTGAGCAGCACCTCGGCGGCGCTCTTGGCCAGATCGGCGCGGCCGATCAGCACGGAGTGGATGAAGGCGTCCATCGCCTGCTGCGCTTCGGCCGGAACCGCCACGGGAGCGGGTTCGGCGGCCGGTGCGGCGTCGGAGGACCCGGCGGCGGGCGCCGCGTCAGCCTTCGCGTCGGACTTGGTCTCGGCGCCACTGGCCTCCAGCTCGTCGATGCGCGCCTGGATCTTCTTCTGCACGAACTCCATCAGCGGCTTGGCCTCTTCGGGCACATTCGCCATCTGCGCCTCCAGCGCGCTCATCGCCATCTTCAGCTTGGCGGGATCCTTCTGCTGATCCAGCTTCATCATGGCCAGCATCTGCTTGGCCTGCGCCTGCATCGCCTCGGGGAGTTCGCTGATGCCATCGTCCGCGCTTGCGGCGTTGGTGTTCGCGGCCGGCGCGTCGTCCTGGGCGAACGCGGGCATGGCGATGGCGAGAAGCGAAGCGAGAGCGAGGGCGACAAATGGCATCCGTGGGGTCTCCGATGAGGTTCCGCAGCGGCACGCCGCGGGGTTCGGGAATCTACCGGAATCGACGGGAGTGCGCCCCGCGTGCGCATCGCTATGCTGCCCCGGTCGAGGTGTCTTGGGGGAGGATCCCAAGCACCGTCCGGCCCGCGCCCCACGGCGCGTGCTGGATGAGGGAAGGCGGTGCAAATCCGCCGCGGACGCGCCGCCGTGACGGGCGCGGGGCAACCCCCCGCAACGCGCCGCCCACAAGCCACTTCCTGCGCCGATCTGGCGCGGGTGGGAAGGCGGGCGGCACGCACCCGAAGTCGGAAGACCTGCCTCGACCTTCGGCCTTCGCCCCCGCGCAACGGGGCTCGGGCGAACCTCCTGCACGGAGGCTTGCGGCATGCGGTCACGATCATGGTGTTGGCTTGTCATTGTGTTGGCGCAGTCGGCGTTCGCCGATGGGTGGTACGCCACGCGCGTGGTCAGCTACACCGCGGGCACCGGTGCGGCGGCGGGTCATCGCAATCCACAGAGCGCTCTCGGTGAACCCGCGCGCATGACCGGCATGAGCGGCTCGATCGAGACCATCACGCCCTTCCAGCCCGCGTACATGCCCGACCAGATCGTTTCGATCGGTGCGGGCGGATCGCTGGTGGTTGAACTCGGCACGCCGGCGACCGACGATCCGGGCCACCGCTTCGGCATCGATCTGATCGTGTACGGCAACGCGTTCTTCAGCGACATGGGCTACCCCGCGGGCGTGCCCGGCTACTGCGCAGGTGAAGGTGGCCTCGTGGATGTGAGCGGCGACGGCGTGAACTGGACCAACGTGCCGGGCGTGGTGGTGGATGGACCCATGCCCACCATGGCGTGGATCGATGCGGGCCCCTACGACAGGGTGCCGGGCAGCGTGCCAAGCGACTTCCTTCGCGCGATGAACCCGGCGATCAAGGCGAGCGATCTGGTGGCGCTTGAATACGCCGACGTGATCACCGCGTACGACGGATCCGCGGGAGGTGCGGGCGTGGACCTTGCCAGCGTGGGACTGACCATCGCGCGGTTCGTGCGATTTCGCCACCCACTCGGCGCCACCGGAAGCCCCGAGATCGACGCGGTGGCCGTGGTGCCGCCCACGCCGTCGCGGTTCGACCTGGATGGAAGCGGCCGCGTGGACTTCGGCGACATCGCGTTCCTGCTGATGAGCATGGGCGACACCGGCGGGCCCTGCGACGTCGACGACAGCCAGCTGGTCGACTTCGGCGACATCGCCATCCTGCTGATGGAGATGAACTGATGCGTCGTGCCTTCACGCTCGTGGAGGTGCTGGTGACCGTCAGCATCATCGCGATGCTTGTTGGTCTGCTGCTTGGCGGACTGCGCGGCGCCGGCGATGCCTCGCGCGCGGCGAAGTGCCGCAGCAATCTTCGACAGCTGTTCATCGCCTCGCAGGGTTACGCGGCCTGCAACCAGGGCCACCTGCCGGCGGCGGTGCTGTACTTCGAGCGCGACGGCGCCTCGCGCACCGTGGCATGGGACTTCGAGCAGCAGGCCGGCGTGGTGCGACCTGGCTCGCTCTGGAAGTTCACCGACACGCCGCAGGAAGTGCAGCAGTGCCCCGCGTGCCTGGCCGCCAGCACCTTCGGAGCCGATCCGTACACGGGCTATCACTACAACACCAGCTATCTCGCTTCGGAGGGTCTGCTGCCAGATCACGACGATGCAGGCAGCGTGATCGACGGATGGAATCGCGTGCGCCCGGGCCTGTCACCCGGCCAGTGGCGGCGCACCGCGGAAGTGGCCATGTTCGCCGACGGCGGATGGAAGGGCGGCGCGAACAAGTTCATGCGTGCGCCGAGCGCCACCGCGGAGGGTGATGTGGGCATGGTGTACGCGGGCGGCAGCGCGTTCCGCCACCGCGAGCAGTGCAACGTGGCGTGGCTTGATGGGCACGTCGACACGTCGGGCGACGCCTTTCAGGGTGAGCGCGCCACCCCCGCCCTGCTGAAGTCGCTGCTGGACTGGCCGCGCAACGGTTTCCTGTCGAACGACGATTCGGCCTACGACCCGCGATGAGGCCCCATGCGCATTGATCGTTGCGTGTGCACCGACACCACTCTTGCGGACATCGTGGCCATGGCACGCACCGAGGGGCTGTCACTGACGCAACTCGAGGATCGCGTGGGCTGCGGCACCGGCTGCGGCCTGTGCCGCCCCTATGTGCGACGCGCGCTGCGCACCGGCGTGACCGTGTTCAACCAGATCGTGCACGAAGCCGACGAACCGCCTGCGGCCTGAGCGCTTCAGCCGCGGCCGAAGCGGCGCTCAAGTTCACGCCACGGAATGCGCATGGCGGTCGGGCGACCGTGCGGGCAGTTGGTGGCGCGCTCGATGGTGTCGAGTTGCTGCAGCAGTTCGGACACCTCGCGGTCGCTCAGCGCATCACCCGCCTTCACCGCCGCCTTGCAGGCCATCATGTCGAGTGCCTCCGAGAGCACGGCCTCGCCGTCGCCCGAGGCGTCGAATTCGTCGCGACCCAGCCACGCGCGCAGCACTTCCAGTGCATCCACGCCACGCTCGATCAGGAACACGGGCTCGGCATGCAGCGCGAGGCTGCGCGGGCCGCCAGCACGCGCATCGAAGCCCAGGCGCTCGAGCAGCGTCTGCGCCTCTTCCAGGCGTTCCACCTCCAGTGCGGTGGCCGCCTCGATGCGCGGCACC
>RFQW01000014.1 GCA_009924765.1 Planctomycetota bacterium
GTGGTGGAGTGCGTCGTGCCGCTCGATGGCATGAACATCACGCCCTCGGGCAAGTTCCTGATCACCGTGAAGAACACCGCCACGGGCACCGCTGCCCGCGACGGCACCATCTTCGACGGATACGCCGCATCCACCGGCCTCACGCCTGTGGCAGGCGACCTGCAGACGGCCGCGTTGAACCTGGAGAACAGCGACAACGTGACCTTCATGCTGGTGCAGGGATTCACCGGAGCGCTGAACGACGATCTGGACACCAACGACGACGGCGTGCTTGACACGAAGCCATGGACTTCGAAGCTGGACGCCGTGTCGGTGGTGACCTCGATCCGCTCGGCGCCAAGTTCGTCGCAGGAGTGGTGGTACGCGCCGCGCATCGGCCCCAACAGCGCGGGCTCGGCCTACCAGATCTACCGTTGCAGCCCGACCGGCTACTGGGTGAACGGCAACCGGTACTTCCTGGATCCGGCCACCCGCACCGACACGCCGGGCGTCGACAACACGGCGTGCCCGAACGTGGGCCCCGCCTGCTTCGGCGACATCGACCTGAGCGGCGTGGTGGACAACGGCGACATTGCGTTCGCGCTCCTCGACTTCGGTCCCTGCCCGGGCTGCTACTCCGACCTCGACGGCAGCGGTGAGACCGACTTCGGCGACGTCGCGCTGATCCTGCTCAGCACCGGCCCCTGCCAGTGACCTGAGACAACCTTCACCAGACCACGGGCCCCGGCCATGCGCCGGGGCCCGTTTCATTTCAGCGCCGTGGCGGTCGCTATGCTCGCCGCGTGCGTCCGACCACCGCCATCGCCATCTTCGGCTCGATCACCGAGCAGCAGATCAGCGGCTTTGGACGCTTCACCACCTTCTGCGGCTCGGCGCTGCGCGTGATGCTGCTGCACCCCCTGCACAGCCTGCGCTGGCGCCTGCTTGGGCCGCAGCTGTTCGCGGTGGGCGTGCTCAGCATTCCGGTGGTGGCCATCACCGGCGCGTTCATCGGCATGATCCTGTCGCTGGAGGGCTACAGCCAGTTCGCGGCCATCGGCCAGCAGGATCGCATGGGCGGCATCATCAACATCAGCGTGGTGAAGCAGATCGGCCCGGTGCTGGCGGCCGTGATGGTGGCGGGCCGCGTGGGCTGCGCGCTGGCGGCCGAACTGGGCACCATGCGCGTGACCGAGCAGCTGGATGCCATGCGCGCGATGGCGGCCGACCCCATCCAGCATCTGGTGGTGCCGCGCGTGATCGCGTGCACCATCATGACGCCGCTGCTCACGATCTATTCCAACATGCTGGGCGCGCTGGGCGCCTGGTTCGTCACCGTGAAGGTGTACGGGGTGAGTGGACAGGACTACTGGTTCTGGACGGCGCAATTCGTGAGCTGGCGCGAGCCGACGGGTGGCCTGGCCAAGAGCGTGTGCTTCGGCATGGCCATCGGACTCATCAGCTGCTTCAAGGGCTTCACATGCAAGCCGGGCGCGGCGGGCGTGGGCCAGGCGGCCACCAGCAGCTTCGTGAGCAGCTTCATGGCCATCATCATGCTGAACCTGGTGCTGGCGCAGTTCGTGAACACGCTGATGCGGTGGCTGTATCCGAACCTGCCCAGCGTGTTTGGCTGAATGCGGCGGCTTCACGCGGGTGCACGCAGGCCCTACACTGCTTCGCTCTGCGGGAGTAGCTCAGTGGTAGAGCGGCAGCCTTCCAAGCTGCATGTCGCGGGTTCAAGTCCCGTCTCCCGCTTTCGGTTGGCCGGCATCCCTGCCCGCGCCGCCTTCGCCCTGCAAGGAGTCGCACGCATGTTCCAGAAAGTGTTCGCGGTGATGGCACTCGGTGCCGTGGCGTTGTCGGCACATGCCGATGCGCTGTACAGCAACGGCGCCTTCATCACGCAGCCCACCGGCGGAACCGGCACCATCGCCGGCCTGCCCATCAGCAAGTGTGACGGCTTCACGGTGCCTGGCAGCACCTTCGTGTACTCCACCACCGGCATCGCCGAGACGGTGGCCACCAGCACCGCCGTGGCCGAGGACTTCACGGTGCCGGCACAGGGCTGGGATCTGGACATGCTCACGGTGTACGCGTTTCAGACTTCGCAGACCACCGCCACGGTGACACAGGTGCAGGTCAACCTGTGGACCGAAACCCCCTACAACGCGGGCTCACCCGGTGCGCCGGCCACGCTGCCCCAGCCGATGCTGACGGCCAATCTGCTGCTGACGCCAAGCCCCGGCGTGTTCGTCTGCCATCGCCAGAGCGCCTCGAGCACCGGCACCGTGCGCCCGGTGTTCGCCTACACCGTTTCGCTGGATGGACTGCCCGACGGCGGGCGCCTGCCTGCTGGCCGCTACTGGATCCAGTGGTCCTGCCTCGGTGCCGCATCGCCTTCGAACAACGTGTTCACGCCGCTGGTGTCGCCGCGCACCAGCGTGAGCGGGCACAACGCACGACAGTTGAACGCGCTCGATGGAAACCCCGCGAGTCCACGGGTGTGGTTCGAGGGACGCGAGGGCTATGTGGCGGGAAGCAGCGACGGCCGCGCCTTCGAGCTGCCTTTCGAACTTGGCGGAACGCTGCTGCCAACCCCGTGCCCCGCCGATCTCGACGGTGATCGAGACGTGAACGCTGGAGACGTGGCGCTGGCGCTGCTTGACTACGGGCCTTGCGTGCCGTGCGCGGCCGACCTGGACGGCGACGGCGACGTGAACAGCGGCGACATCGCGTTGATGCTGCTCGACTTCGGCCCCTGCCCCAACTGACCCGTCAGTCCGATTCGCTCGGCGATTCCGCCGGCTCAGCACCCGTCACGGTGACCGTGAGCGTGCTCGTCTTCGCCGCCGGCAACCCCGTTTCCCAGGGCCGCAGCAGATTGAAGGTGATCGCGCTGCTGCCCGTGCGCTGCGGCTTGAAGGTGAACACCCACAGCACGCGTCCACCCATCACGCCACGGTCGATGGGACGCGTGGCTGGCGCGCCCACCTGCTGCAGCACGCAATCCGCGGGCATCTTGCAGAACCACTCGAAGCCCGTGCCGGAATTGGCCACCAGCTCCACCTTGAACAGCTGGTCCATGGGAACCGTCACCTCGCGCGAACTCTCGAGGTCGAGCACGCGACCCTCCACGGGCTTGTTGGTGGCGCTGGTCGCCGTCTCCGTGGCGATGCCGCGCACGCGGTGCGTGACCACGCCGGCCTCCTGCGCACTACGCGCGCTGGCCAGTTCGGTGGCGGGACCACTGTCGGCGTCACACGCCACGAGCGCGCATGTGCCCAGGGCCGCCACCACCAGCCAGCGCGCGCGCGCGTTCAGCACGCGGCGACCGCCTTCTCGATGGCGTCGAAATCCACCTGCACGCGCGGATCATCGCTCACCCACGCGTAGCGCACCACGCCGCCGGCATCCACCACGAACGCGGCGCGCTTGGTGACACCCTTCAGCCCCATCAGGTCGGCGTGCAGCGCGCCGTAGGCGGCGGCCATCTCCTTGTTGAAGTCGCTGAGCAGCGCGAACGGAATGCGCTCCATCTCGCGGAACTTCTCAACCACGAAGGGCGAGTCGATGCTCACGCCGAACACCTTGCAGCCCAGCTTCTCCCACTTCGACCAGCCGTCGCGGAAGGTGCACATCTCGGCCTGGCACACCGGGCTGAACGCCAGCGGGAAGAACAGGATGACGGTCTTCTGGTGACCAAGGGTCTGCGACAGGTCGACGGGATTTCCGGGCTTGGAAGGAAGCGTGAAAGCGGGTGCCTTGGTGCCGACGGCGACGGACATGGATGACTCCTGAAAGAGATGCGGATGACCCCCGATGGATTTCCCCGGGGACGGGGTGGAACGGTAGCAGGTGCGGCGGCCGACGGCAGTCACGCACGCCCGTGGTTGTCGCGCACGGAAGGCGTGTCATGCTGGCGCCACCCATGGGGACATCCTGTTGACGATCGGAATCTGCAGGAAAAAAGGCATGGATCCGGCGGACTGCCGCCGCAGCGCGTCACGCTGTACGGCACGCCAATTCAACAGGAGAACCACCATGCCCCACCGAGCGTTCGTGCCCTGCCTTGCCACCCTCACCATCTGCCTGCGATTCGCCCACGCCCAGTCGGCCTGTTGCTCACCGCACGCCGGCACCGGCTGCGCACTGCCCGCCTGCCAGGCGTCGGTCTGCCAGGTCGATCCTTTTTGCTGCAACACCCAGTGGGACGAACGCTGCGCCAGCGAGGCCAGCGTGCTGTGTGCCGACTGCCAGCCGAGCACGGGCTGCGAGCTGCCCCCCACTTCGGTTGCCACGAGCGAGTCCTGCGGCACGAGCACCGATGATCCCTGCCTCGGCATGGGCTTCAGCGCCGTGCCACTGCCGATCGGCGTCACGCTGCACGGCACCGCGTGGAGTTCGGACACGGCACGCGACGTGGACTGGTATCAGACCACGTTCAACTCGCCCACCATGCTGCAGGTCGCCTGCTGGAGCGCCGGACCGATGGGGGTGGCCATCGTCGATGACCAGTGCCCGCCCACGGTGCTGGCCGAGTCACCGGATGGCTGCCCAGCCACGGTGTCGGCGTGCGTGCCCGCAGGCACGGTGCGCGTGGTGGTACGCCCGCTGCTGTTTGAATCGCTTGCCTGCGACGACACGCGGGCTGCCTACGCGCTGCAGGCCACCACCACGCCCTGCACGCCCATCCGACCGCTGAACGATCGTTGCGACACGGCCCTGCCTGCCTCGGTCGGACTGAACGCCTTCGATTGCAGCGATGCCACATCCGATCCGGCGTGGCTGGCGTCGTGGTGCAACGAGGGTGCCGGCCTGACCTTCACGAACGATGTGTGGCTCTCGTTCCAGGCGCCGTCCACCGGGGCGTACCGCTTCTCCACCTGCGGGCTGTCGGCGTTCGATGTTCGCATGGCCCTGTACGACGGGTGCGGTGGCCAGGTGCTGGCATGCAGCGACGACGCGTGCCCCGACGGCGGCGCCGCCATGGAGACCGGTCTGATGTGCGGCAGCATCACGCTGGTGCGCATCGGCGGATGGGGCCATGGCGCCGCCGGAAGCGTTCGCATCACCGCGCTCGATCAGGGCAACTGCGGATGCGTGGAAGACCTCGATGGAAATCTGTCCGTGGACAGCGGCGACATCGCGTTCGCGCTGCTGTGCTTCGGTGACATGGGGGGTCCCGCGGATCTGGACACCGACGGCGAGGTGACCTTCGCGGACATCGCGCTGCTGCTGCTCGCAAGCGGTCCATGCCCGTGATTTCCGCCTGTTCCGATCGAAAGCGCGAAATCCGCGGAAGCCTTTGGATCCCGGACCCCCGTTTCCTAGAATGCTCGGCATGTCCCCGCAGTTCCGCGCAGAAGAGACGGCCCGCCCCGGGCCTTGGGCGCGGCTCATCGCTTCGCTTCTGACGATCTGCTGCACCCTGCCGGCATTGGCGCAGGCACCCGGGCCCTGCAACCGGGTTGGCCCCGGAGCCGGCTGCATCGACAGCACCTGCGCAAACGACGTGTGCCAGTTCATCCCCAGTTGCTGCGACCGGGTGTGGGATCAGCAGTGCGTGGACATGGCCGATCAGCGCTGCTCCGGCTGCCAGGTGAACCTGCAGGATTGCCGCATGCCGCACGAGCTCGGCGGTTGCGCCGACAGCACCTGCTGCGGCACGGTGTGTGCCATCGATCCGTACTGCTGCGAGGTGGCCTGGGATGGGGCGTGCGTGATCTACGCGTCGAACTGTGCAAGCCCGCCGCCGCTGCCCTGCGGTGATCCGGCCGCCGGCAACTGCAAGCAGGTGCACGGCACCGCAAGCTGCAACGATGCCACCTGCTGTGAACTGGTGTGCGGATCGGCGGGCACCGCCTACTGCTGCCAGCAGTCATGGGACGCGCTCTGCGTGCAGTTGGCGCAGTCGCTGTGCGCCAGCGACTGCGTGGGACCAGCGCCCAATGGTTCGCTGTACGAGAACGAACCCTGCCTGCAGGATCAGAACGACCCCGGCATCCGTGTGAGCGGCAAGAGCGGGTCGCCGCAGGTGATCAATGGCGCTTCGGCCACCGTGCAAGGCGAACTGCACAGCAACGGTACCGCCGCCTCCACCGATGTCGACGTGTACTCGGTCGACCTTCGGTTCGCCGATACCGATCAGGACGGTTTGGTGAAGCTTCGCCTGGGCCTGCACTGCGGCGTGAACGCCTTCGCCGCGGTCGTGGCCCCTGGCACCATGGCCCCCGGGCTTGCCGCAGCGCCCCTGCAGCTGAACACGCTGGCATGCGAAGTGAAGCAGGGTTCAGCCTGTCTGGCCCCCGCGGTCTGGTGGATCGTGGTGGCGCCGGGCACCACTAGCGCCATCAGCGACGCCGCTCTGGGCTGCGGATCGCCCCGACACAACTACCGCCTCACCATGTCGATCGATGCACGATGCGGCACCTTGTGCGGCGCTTCCACCGACTCCTGCTTCACGCCCCACAGCGGCATCTCCTGCTCCGATGCATCCTGCTGCATGCAGGTGTGCGCCGCGCTGCCACTGTGCTGCGACACCGGCTGGGACAGCGTGTGCGTGCAGATGGCCGCAGACCTGTGCGTGCTGCCTCCGTCCCCGAACGATCGCTGCGCCAACGCGTTGCCCGCGGTGGTTGGCAGCCAGCCGTTCTCCCTGTTCGGAGCCGGCATCGAGGCCACCACCGAGTTCGGCTGCAGCATCAGCGCAACGCCAACCACCAGCGATGTGTGGTTCGCCTGGCGCCCCGACACCGCAGGCCTGTACACAGTGTCGGTGTGCGGCGTTGATTTCGATTCGCGCCTTGGCGTGTACCGCGGCACCTGCGCGGGCTTCACCTCGATCGCCTGCTCCGACAACAGCAGCGCGTGCGACCCCTACGTGAGCGGCTCGCAGGCGCTCGCCAACGTGGTCTGCGGTCAGGACTATCTCATCCGCGTCGCCGCGGCGGGCGGCCAGACCGGCGCAGGCACGCTGCGCATCACGCCGAAGCTGCTCGGTGCCGCGTGCTGTCCCGCCGATCTTGACGGGAACAGGCTGGTCGACTTCGGCGATGTGGCGCTGGCCCTGATCGACTTCGGTCCCTGCGGGCAGTGCAACGCCGATCTGGACGGCACCGGCGCCGTGGATTTCGGCGACGTGGCGTTGATGCTGCTTGAATCAGGCCCCTGCCCCTGATCGCACTTCCATTCAGGCGATGCCCGGCATCTGCGCGTTGAGCGAGCGTCGCACGATCTTGCCGGTGGCGTTGCGCGGCAGCGCCTCCAGCCGGCGGATGTCACGCGGCACCTTGTAGGCAGGCAGCGTGGCGCGGCAGTGGTGCTGCAGCGCGGTGGCGTCGAAGGTGGCGCCCTCGTGCAGCTCCACGAACGCCAACGGCACCTCGCCGCGACTCGGATCCTGCAGACCGATGACCGCGGAATCCTTCACCGAGGGATGCCGGTTCAGCACCTCCTCGATCTCGCGAGGGAACACGTTCTCGCCCGAGATGATCAGCATCTCCTTGATGCGACCGGTGATGAACAGGTGGCCATCCCTGTCGAAGCGCCCCATGTCGCCGGTGCGGAAGAAGCCGTTCTCGTCGAACACCTTCGCCGTCTCCTCGGGCAGGTTCCAGTAGCCGTGCATCACGTTGGGACCCTTGATGCGGATCTCGCCATCCTCGCCGGCAGGCAGCACGCGACCATCGGGCGCCACGATGCGCTCCTGCACATCCGGCAGCGGTCGACCCACGCTGCGATGACGCCACTCGCTCGGCAGGCACCAGTTGGTCACGGGGCTGGTCTCGGTCAGTCCGTAGCCCTCGGCGATGCGGACGCCGAAGCGCTCCTGGAACGCGGCGGCCACCGCATCGGGCAGCGGCTCGCCGCCACTCACGGCGTAGCGAAGTCGCTCGAAGCACTCCTTGCCGCCGTGCTTGGCCGCCGACAACGCGTTGTACATGCTTGGAATCGCCACGAACGCCGTCACCGCATGCTGCTTCGCCAGATCGAGCACCTTGCGCGGCAGGAATCGCGCCGTGTACACCGCCTTGCCCGCGACCACCATCGGCAGCAGCGTGAGCACGGTCAGGCCGAAGCTGTGGAATTGCGGAAGCACGCCAAGCAGCACGTCGTGACGATCGAACGACGCCCATCGGATGATCTGGTCGACATTGGCGTCCAGATTGCCTGCGGAAAGCATCACGCCCTTCGGGCGCCCGCTGGTGCCGCTGGTGTACAGCAGCACCGCCAGATCGTCGGCGCCTCGGCGCGCGGCGCGGCGCACCGGCGGCACGCCTCCGAACTTCAGGCTCTCGAGCCGCAGCGGCTTCATCGACGCCGTGGGCCCCTGGATGTAGTCCAGCATGGGCCCCACCGTCACCACCGTGTCGGCGCCCGAGTCCTTGACGATGTACTCCAGATCCTCGCGCGACAGCAGGTAGTTCAGCGGCACCGCCACCTTGCCGGTCATCCAGGTGGCCAGCAGTGCGGCCGGAAACAGTCCGCCGGTCGGCAGCAGCAGGCCCACCGCTTCCCGATCGGTGCTTCGCTCGATCGCCCGCGCGATGTGCCAGGCCGCCACCAGGGTCCCGGTCCAGCTTCCCTGATCGTCCACCATGAACGTGTGAAACGGCCGCATGAGCAGACTGCGTTGGATACGGAGCAGGAGTCGCATGGAACTCGTTAAAGTACGCGGCATCATGACCCTTCACCACCTGTCGTCGCGGCCGATTCGCGTGCTGCTTCCCCTGCTGCTTGTCGTGCTGGCCGCCTGCAACAGCCCACAGCAGAAGCTGGACGACGCCACGCGCTCCTACGACGCCGCCGACTGGACCAAGGCCTACAACGACGCCGTGGCCGCACAGAACGAGGCGCAGCCGCCGCTGAAGCAGCACGCCGCGTTCGTGGCCGGCCTTGCGGCGTATCGCCAGGATCGCTTCGATGAAGCGAAGACGCGATTCGAGTTCGCCGAGACCAGCACCGACAAGGATGTGAGCGGCCAGGCGAAGGTGATGCTTGGCGATCTGCTGGTGCGCGACAAGCGCCCCGACGCCGCCGCAGCGAAGTACGACCAGGCGGCCATGCTGCTGAACGGCGATGCGGCCACGCGCGCGCGCGCCTTGGCAACGGCGGCGCGTGATCAGGCCAAGGCATCCGCCACGCCCCCGCCGGCCGAGGCTGCCAGCGAGGACGGCGGCTCGGATGGCAAGGCCGTCGCCACGACGGCTGGTGCCAAGCCGAAGAAGAAGGCGACCGACACCAAGCCCGATCCCAAGGCCAAGCCCGCGGCGAAGGGCGCAGCCGCCAACGCGAAGGACGACAAGCCCGCGGCGAAGGACGGCAAGAGCGCCAAGAACGCGAAGGACGACAAGGACGACGCGAAGAGCGGCAAGGGCTTCACGATCCAGTGCGGCGCCTACGTGAAGGAAAGCGACGCACGCCAGCGCGCACGCGAACTCACCGACGATGCCAAGAAGGCCGGCCTGCCGGCACCGACCGTGAAGCGCCTGACCGGCCGCGACGGCAAGAAGCTGTGGATCGTGTCGATCGGCGAGTTCAAGAGTCGCGCCGACGGCAAGAAGGCACTGGCCAAGCTGAAGGTGGATCACGCCGAAGTGCTGCCGATCGCCGGCTGACGCTCACTCGCGATTCATCAGGAAGGTCGCCGTGCGCTCGAAGTACGCCATCATCGCGTCGCGATGGGGCTGCTCGATGCCGGCATCCTGCAGCGCGCCGCGCATGCACGCCACCCACCCATTGCGCGCGGCAACATCGATGGCGAACGGCATGTGACGCATGCGAAGGCGCGGATGACCCTTGCGATCGGAGTACTCGGTCGGGCCTCCGAAATACTGGATCAGGAACTCGGCCTGGTTGCGGATGGGCTCCTCCAGATCGGCCGGGAACATGCCGCGCATGGTGGGATGCACGTCGATGCGCGCATAGAAGGCGCGCGCGATGCGCCAGAACGGTTCCGGGCCAAGCAACGCGTACAGATTCGGGGAGGGCTGCTGCGGAACCGGCACGGCACCGCTCACCGGCAACGGCCTGTCCTGCGGATGCGGCGTTTCGGCGCTCATGGCTTCGATCCTAGCCCGCCGCGCGCGTCTGCAACGCCTTCAGCAGCGCCTCGTAGTGCCAGGGCATGTTGTGCACGGCGGCGCTCACCCGCACCCACCAACGCCCACCCCAGTCGATGATCGGCACCTCGATGCGTTCGCGCGCGTACAGGTCGGCCTGCAGGTGCTCCACCTTCTCGAATCGGCGCAGCGATTCGGGCAGCTGCACCACGGCCATGCATGTCAGGCAGCTGCCATCGAGCGGCGTGGCGGGCTGTGCGCCCAGGCCACGCACCAGCAATTCGTGAGCCCAGCAGGCCAGCTGGTGATTGTGCCGCATCACCCGCTCCACGCCGAGCGCCTGCGTGAAATCGAGCGCCGCCGGTACGGCAAGCCACGCGGAAAAGTCGCGCGTGCCTTGCCAGTCGAATTCCGGCTCGAAGCCCTCTCCGAAGAAGTGGCTGATCACGCACGGATGGGTCGACGCGGCCTGATCCGCGCGCACGCGCAGGAATGCGCTGCCCTTCGGCGCCATCACCCACTTGTGCAGATTGGCGGCGTAGAACTCCGCGCCGATGGCGCCCACATCGAGCGGCATCGCGCCCGGTGCATGCGCACCATCCACCAGCAGCGCGCATCGGGGCGGCAGCTTCGCTCGCAGCGCTTCCACCGGGAAGCGTGTCGCGGTGGCGCTGGTGACATGATCCAGCACCAGCAGTCGCGTGCGTTCGCTCACGCCGGCAAGCACGGCATGCAGCAACGCCTCCGCGTCGAGCGTGGGCAATGGCACAGGCACATCACGCACAACCGCTCCGCACTCGCCCGCCCTGCTGCGCATGGCCTGACGAACGGCGCGATACACATGATCGGTGCACAGCAGTTCGTCACCAGGCTCGAACCGCATCGAACGCAGCACCGCATTCACGCCCTCGGTTGCGTTCGTCACGAATCCGTACTCGCTGGGTGCGCCACCGAAGCGGCTCGCCAGCTTCACCTTCACCTCACCAAGCAGCGACTGGATGCGGCGACCGATCAACTCGATGGGATCCCGCTCCAGCCGATCGCGCCACGCGTCCTGTGCAGCGCGCACGCAACGCGGCACCGACCCGAACGAACCATGGTTGAGGAAGATCAGGTCCGGGTCGACCCCAAATTCAGCCCGAACTTCGGGGGCGAACGGTTCGGGTGGTTGGGTGATTGGTGGCATGGAAACGGCACAGTACCCGCCTTTTGGCGCCGAAACGGCCCATTTACCGGTCGCCATCTGTTTGGCTAACATTCCCCGAACGAAAACTGTTGGACCTCCGCGGCGCCGCCCGATGCATCACGCGACTGATCGAGCGAACCAAAGGAGATCCGAAATGCTGCTCACCACCACCAACGCCCTGCATGTCCGCCACCGCATCGCTCCCACGCCCATCGAAGCCGACGCACCCCTGGTGTGCACCGGCCCCGGCGGCGACTTCACCACGCGATACCACGCCTTCGGCGGCGGACTTGTGGCGGTCGAGGGCAACACCCAGACGCCCCGCGTGTGCGTGTCGCGCCAGCGCGTGGACTGGATCGAGCGGCTTCTCGGCATCCGTCGATGGCGTCTGCTGCGTCGAGCCGATGACTCGGCAAGCGCCACAGCACGCGTTCAACTCTCGCCCGCGCAGGCCCAGCCGTGGCGTCACGGCCGATGGGCATCCGACCTCGCACTCGCAAGGAACCTGACCCATGTCGATGAGTCTCACGCCGCAGCAGATCCGCATCTTCCGTCTCATTCGCGAGTCGCGGAACACGCGTGGCTATTCCCCCACGATGCAGGAAATCGCCGACGCGCTCGGCATCAGCAAGGTGACCGTGTTCGAGCACGTGGAGGCGCTCGTCGAGAAGGGCGCGCTGGTGCGCCAGCCGAACAAGGCTCGCTCTTTGGCGATTGCGGATGAGGCGGCGCTGCCCGACGAAAGCGCGAAGGCCGGCGAACTGCCCCTGATCGGACGCATCGCCGCGGGTCATCCCGTGGAGAAGTACGAGCAGCACGAAACGCTGCAGCTGGAGAGCATCTTCGGCCCCCGCCGCGGCCAGCGCGGCAACCTGTGGCCCGCAACGGCGAGCGCGTGGTGGCCCTGCTGCCGAACGGCGAGACCACGCTGAAGTCCTTCTTCAAGGAGAAGGGCCACATCCGCCTGCAGCCGGCGAACCCCGAGTTCGAACCGATCATCGTTCAGGAGTGCGCGATTCAGGGCGTGGTGGTGGGCGTGCTGCGCCGATACGAGCGCAACTGAGCGCGACTCAACCCGCGAGCAATTCGATCGCGTAGGCCTTGGCCGATGCCGGCGCGGCGGCGACGTCCGCCTGCGCCAATCGCTTCACCAGCGAGCTGCCAACGATGGCCGCATCCGCATGCTGCACCACGGCCTGCACATGCGCGGCGGTGCTGATGCCGAATCCGACGGCCAACGGCAGCGTGGTGTGCGCACGCACCCGCTTCACCAGATCGGCCACCTCGGGTGCCTCGCTGCGCTCACCGGTGATGCCCGCGCGCGCAAGCAGATACACGAAGCCGCGGCAGGCCCGCACCAGTCGCTCGATGCGCGCATCGCTGCTGGTCGGGGCCACCAGCATGGCGAAGGCCAGATCGCGACGCTCGGCCGCCTGCAACAGCGGCTGCACGGCATCCAGA
>RFQW01000131.1 GCA_009924765.1 Planctomycetota bacterium
CTGGCGCAGCTCGCCCGCTCGATCCGCGCCAACGTGAACCTGATCCGATGGAACGAGGTGGAAGGCCTGCCCTACACCCGCCCCGCCACCGAGCACGTGCATGCCTTTCAGGAAACGCTGCGCACGCGCGGCGTGAATGTGCACATCCGCGCCAGTCGCGGCCGCGACATCGCCGCAGCCTGCGGCCAGTTGCGCCACGAAGCGCGCGCTGCCCGCTGAATCTCAGCTGCGCGCACCAGCGGCGCCACGCATCGCCTCGGCGGTCATGGCGCGCACGGTGGCCGCATCCATGCCGTGCAGTTCACCCAGCTCGGCGATGGCGCGCAGCCGTTCCAGCGCCGCCGCGAAGGCCGACGCATCGGCCGACTCCGACGACGCGCGCGCGCACAGCTCGATCACCGCATCACGCAGGTCGCGCCCGCTCGGACGCCCGCGGATGCCGTGCGGCACGGCCTGTCCCACCGTGCGCAGCAGTCGCGCCGGCCAGTCGCTGCTGCGGAAGTCGAGCCGCAGGAAGCGTCCAAGCAGCGTGGCTTCCACGCGATACAGGAATCGCCGCTCCATGCGATCGCCGCGCGCCGGGCGCACATCGAGGCGACGACGCGTGAGTCGTCGCTGCTCGGGACTGGTGCACATGGTCGCCACATACACGCTGTCGCGGATCAGCATCGCCTCGGCCAGCGGCAGCGCCGCGCGCTCGGCAAGCCCATCCACCGAAAGCAGCGCATCCATCAGCCGCGCGTAGGCCTCGGCGTAGCTCACGCCGCCCCACAGCCAGCAGCGGTGCAGGCCGTTCACCATGTCGCGCTGCACCTGACGAAGCGCCGCGGTCCGGCGCCACGCGCCCGTGCGCCGCAGCAACTGCCCGAACAGCGGTCGCAATCGACGCGCCGCACGCGCGCCACCGATGCCGCTGTGCGAGATCTCCAGCAGGAATCGCCGCACCAGCGCCACCGGATGGTCGGGATCGCGCTGCTCGGGCTGGTCGGTGTCGCTGCCCCACTCCGCGCTCAGCACGCGGCCATAGCGCATGGCCTCCAGACAGCGACCGAAGCCGCGGGCCTCGGCGCGCAGCAACGCCGCCTCGAGCGCCTGCGCAGACACCGGCACCAACCCACGCTGATACGCCGCGCCCAGCAGCACAAGATCGGTCAGACGATCGGTGAGGAAGTGGCGTCGCGCCAGCGTGGCCACATCGCGAATGAAGGCGTCATGTCCGCGACAACCGATGTGCACCGCTTCCGACAGTTCGCCCGCCGCGCGCATGCGCGCCTCGTCCACCTGATCGTCCAGCACGCCGTTGTTCACCACCACATAGGTGCGCTCGGGATCGCTGACGCGCAGGAACGGATCAGGCCCGATCGCGCGCAACGACTCCACGGCATCCATGCCAAGCAGCAGATCCGCCTCGCCATAGGGCGTCTGCGCGGCCAGCGCCGCATCGCCCACCTCCATGCGCGTGAACAGCACCTGACTCCAGGCGCGGCGTCCCGGCCCGATCGGCGTGGTCTGGAAGCTTGCCTGCACGCGATAGCCCATGGCGCGACCGGCCTCGCACAGGATCATGGAAGCCAGCCCCGGCGCCTCGCCTCGCCAACCAGCCAGGTGCGCGCGCCATCGGCCCGCTTCGGCGTGGATCACGCGCGGCGGACCCGGTCGCGGTGCACCGGGTTCAAGTTCGGCCGGACGCGGCGGCTTGCTGCGCACCACCTCCACCTGCTCGAACAGCGGCCGCACCCGCACCTCGAACTGCCCCACCGCGCGCTGTTCCAGCACTTCCACGGTGAGTTCGGTCTTCAGCGGATTGGTGCCGCGCTCGAGGCCGCGTTCGACCATCACCTCGGGCGCCACCGGACGCACATCGCAGCTCGCATCGGCGGGCCAGATGGCGCGCTGCATGGGCACGAAGCCCAGGCGATCGGCTTCCACCATGCTGCGATCGAGCGCGGCCACATCGCGACGCGCCGGCGGACCGTCATGGCCCACGATCACGGTGAGTCCATCTCGCAGCGCGGCGGCGCGCAGCAGCTCGCGGAACGGCGGACGGTTGTTCAGGTCACCACGCTCGACCGTGATCGGTGCCACCGCATCGGCCGGAACCGCCGCGCGCGACAGCCGCTCGGGATCGGGTCCCGGCTCGTCACCGAGATCACACACCACCAGGATGCGCGGACGCACTTCACGCGCGGACTGCCGCACGGCCGCCACGCCCTCGGAGGCGAAGCGACGCCGATCCCAGATCTCGACGGTGGCCACGCGATCCGCCTCGGGCGCCGCCATGCCGGGCGCCCACATGGCGGTGGAAGCCTGGTCGGGCGATGCAACGCGTGACGCAAGTTCCTGCGCCACTTCCTCCACCATGCCGCGAACGGCCTCCACCGCGCCGCTTGCGCCCAAGCCCAGACCGCGATCGGGCACGGGCCAGCGCTCCAGCCGCTCGTCCACGCGCGCAAGCCTGCGTTCAAGCGCCAACGCGGGACGCACACTCGCGAGCAGGTGCACGATCTTTCGCGCCAGAATGCTGGGGCGCGTGCCGTCGTTGATTTCAAGCCGCGGCGCATCCTCGCCATCGGAGGGCAGCTGATCCCACCACAGACTGGCCAGGCGCTCGCCGGAGCGCCGCCCGGTCTCGGACACCGCCAGCAACGAGGCCGCCACGCTGCCGGGGCGCGGCTCGAGCACCACCACGTTCGCGCAGCGCGACATCAATCGCAGCACCGACGCCTCGTCGATGGGCGCCACCAGCCCGATCGAGAGCATCGGCACGCGACCGGCCAACCCGAGTTCCTCGAGCAGATGGCGCGCAGCCAGCGCACATGGCCCCACCGCCGCGATGCCCCAGGGCTCGGTCTCGCCAGGCGATGGCAGACTGACCAGCCGATTCAATTCAAGGCGCCGCCCGATGGAGAGTGCATCCTCGCCCTCGGTGGGCAGCGCGGGCCGGCGCGCGCGACGCGTCTCCAGCACCAGATCCACGCGCTCGAGCACGCGATTGGGTTCCATCGCCAGCGTGTCGATGGCGCGCAGCAGGCTCACATGCACGGCAACGGCCACCATCACGCCGGCGGACTGCGCCATGCGGAACGCGTCCTGCACCGCATTGCGAAGCCCGTGCAGGTCACTCGGCGTCAGGCACGGCACGCCCAGTTGCTGCGCCGCACGAATGGGACACGCGCCCGGCGCAAGGTATGGGTTGTCCTCGAGCAGCAGCACCGCCGAGCCCGTGCCGCGCGAGGCACCCGCACCGTCGCGCCACGCGGCGGCCACCGCGATCTCAAGCTGATCGTTCGGCACGCACACCACGCATCGCCTGCCCATGGCGGCCGTGCGCACCGCAAGCGACACGCCGCGCGCCGCGTCCACCACCGGCACCAGACGCAGGCCATGACGCTCCAGCGCCTCGGCGCTGCGTTCATCCGACAGCGCGCGGAACAATCCCTCCATGGGAGGTCGCCGCGGCGCCATCACCTCGGCCACCGGCAGTTCGCATTCGAGCAGGCCCTTCAGGATGGCTTCGAAGGCCGTGCACATGGCGTGGCCTTCGCCGCGGGCCAGCGGCGGGCGCCACGGACTGCCATCGAGCGGTTCGGCGGCGTTCACGCGTGCGAGGCTACCGCAGGAAGCGGCAGCGCCCCATCGAGCAGACGCGTGACCAGATCGGCGAAACCATCGTCGGCGTGATGCGGCGCCACGTGGTCGGCCAGCGCCAGCAGGCGCGCATCGGCGTTGGCCATGGCCACACCGAAGGCCGCCTCGCGCACCATCTGCAGATCGTTCAATCCATCCCCGACCGCCACCACGCGCGCATGATGGATGCCGTGCGTCTCGCGCACCCGCTGCAGCATGGTCCACTTGTCGCTCTCGAGCGCGTAGATCTCCAGCAGATGCGTCACGCTTCCAACGGCCTGCTCCGCCGTGACGGCGCTCCAGCTCTGCATGCTGGCGCGATGACCGAAGCGCTCGCGCAGTTGCGCGCACACGGGCTGCAGGCGATCCGCGCGCTCGATGGCGCCCACGCGAAGCACGTGATCGTGTCCGTGCACCAGCGAGTCGGCGATCGAATCCACGCGACGCATCGGCACGGCGTGCTGCTCCAGCCACCACACCGTGGCGGGATCCAGGTTGCCGGTGCCGATCATGCAGTAGTCGTGATCGCACACGTGGTGGTCGCGCAGCAGGTGCGCCACCAGGCCCTCGGCCAGCAGCGCTTCGGCGAGTTCGTGCACCAGTCCCTCGTCGAGCACGATGCGATCCATCGTGGCACCCGTGCGCGCGTCGCTCAGCACGCTGCCGCCGGCCGTCACCGCCACGCCGTCGTGGTCGATCGCCTCCAGGGTGCGCCGCGCCTCGCGCCAGCTGCGCCCGGTGGCCGGAACCAGCAACCACCCCGCCGCGCGCAGCCGCTCCACGGCGCGACGATTGGCGTCGCTCACGCGTCCGCGCCCGTCCAGCAGGGTTCCATCAAGGTCCACGGCGATCAATCCAGCCATGCAGCGAGCATAGGGATTCCGCCGCGAACCTCGCTACACTGGTCGCCCCATGGACAAGCGACTCAAGGACATCCAGCAGGGCACGCTCACCGAGAGCCGCCTCAACAGCGACTTCCTCTACTGGCTGAAGGAACAGGGACCCAACTACCTGCTCGCCGCGCTGCTGGTGCTGTGCGTGCTGCTTGGCTGGAACTGGTGGGATCAGCGTCGCCGCATGGGCCACGATGCCGCGTGGAACGAACTGAACGAGGCCACGTCACCGCAGGCGCTGGCCGAGGTCGCGGAGAAGCACGCGCAGGTCGACTCGATCGCCGTCATCGCCAACCTCGACGCCGCCGACCGCTACATGGAATCCGTCCGCAGCGGCAAGCGCTTCGATCGTGAACCCACCGCAGCCGATGCCGCCGTGACGCCCGAGCTGCGCACGCAGTATCTGGACGAGGCCGATCGCCTGTACGCCAAGGCCGCCGCCGGCATCGACGGCAAGCCCGCACCCGAGTCGCTGCTGCTTGCCAGCGCCTGCTTCGGTCGCGCCGCCGTGGCCGAGAGCAAGGGCGACATGGCCACCGCCGAAACCTGGCTGAAGGCCGCGCAGGCCGCCACCAAGGACGTGTATCCGCCGCTGGCCAAGACCGCGGACGAGCGCCTGGCGTCGATCGCCTCGCTGTCCAACCGTCCGCCCATGCCGTCGCGCCCGAAGGCCACGATTCCCATGGGCAACCTGCCCGGCGATCCCACCACGGCGCCCACCGGCGACGTGACGGCGAGCGACGAGCTGTGGGATGCCCCTAGGGCGAGGATCAAATCGGCACTGTCAAGCAGCTCACGAGTCACGATGCGCGAAACGTGATCGCCGCGTTCGGGCACAGCCAGCCCAGAATGGATCCAAAGCCCCTTGCAGGCCGGGTCTCCGCCGCGAGCTTCGGTGCCTGCGCTCTCGACGCTCAACTGCAGCTGCGCGAGGGTGGCTAGTTCGCTTCGGAGCAGGGCGGCGGCAAATGGGCTGCGACAAATATTCGCAGTGCAAACAACAAGAACCATCGGTTCGTGACCTGTCGAATTGGTTACTTGATCACTGTGCATGCGAGGGCTCAAGAGGTTACCCGAAGACCGTGAACCGTTTGATAGCTGAGCCTCAAGCGCGGCATACTGAACGCGTGCTCA
>RFQW01000132.1 GCA_009924765.1 Planctomycetota bacterium
ATCGCGAATGTCGTAGACGTGGGGACTCTGAGCGGCTTTTTCCCTCAACAAATCTTGGCGCGTTGTGATGAGGACGTAACCATGATCCAGCTCCACCCTTGGCTGATCCACTGCTTCAAGAGGCTGCTCTGAGGTGGATCCATCTGACTCACTTCGAACCGCCTGCTCCAGAATTCTGCCCAAAACATCCCGCTTGGACATCGAGATCGACTTGGTGTCCGAGGTGAGCGGCAACTTCAAATCCGCAACCGGCTGGGTCTCCAGAACTCCGTTCGCCTTCAGCGCGGTCCAATTCACGTACACCGGAACGTCGGCCGCACTGCCCCACCACTCGATCCAACGCCTCAAAGTTTCTGGCGATTGATCTGGCTGCAGGTTGGACATCGGTTCACTCAATCGCTTTTCGAGATTGAAGTCGGCTTCACTCGTTGAAGTTCCCGTCAGTGCAAAATCTCGCCACCGTCGGGCAGAAAGGTTCGGCCAGTCCTCGGGATAAACCAGCGTTCCAGTTGTGCTCCGAGGACCTGCTCCACTGATGTTCTCCCGGGGAGGTACGGTTGCTTCCAGCGTGTCGAGCGCGAGCTGGCCGTAGCCGAATGCGCGCTGGCGCTGCACATCGCTGTACTTGCGGTACACGCGGGCGCTCTCGATCACGTCGCGAAGGGTGAGCGCGGCGGCTCCTCGAACAGGATCTGGTCCAGCACCTGCATCGCCTCGTCGTACTTCATCTCCATCTGCAGCTTGCGAACCTGCAGCAGGTTCTCGTTCAGGCGCTTCTGGCGCTCGGCAGCCAGCTTCTGGCGCTGCGCCTGCACCTGCTTGGTGGCCGCGTTCTGCGCATCACCGGCCTTGGTGGCCTCTGCAGCCACGCGTGCACCGGTGATCTTGTCCATCCGCTCGGTGGCGCGCTTGAACATCTCCTCGTAGGCGGCCGGCGAGATCGCCGTGCGGTCGCGATCCAGCATCTGCTGCGCGCTCTGCACGTCGCTCATGGCGCCGGCGTAGTCGCCGGATCCCAGCTTCTCGTCCGAGCGGATCATGGCATCGTTGAACTGCACGGTGAGGCGCTGCGCGCGGACCGACAGTTCCTGCTGCACCTGATCGACCAGGGGCACATCGGCCAGGTTGGTCTTGGCCATCTGCAGGCCAGCCGTCGCCTCGGCGTCGTTGGGGCTCTTCTCAAGCACCGCGTTCCACGCGACCACGGCCTCCGACCAGTTGGCTGCGTCGGCCGCATTTCGCGCGCGCGTGCGCAGATCAGCGATGTCGCCACCAGGCGTGAGCGAGGGCGGCGTGACGGGCGCGCTTGCGCCCGAGTCGGACATGGGCGGCTCGACCGGCGGCACGCTGCTGGGTGCAGGCTCGCTGGGCGGAGCGACCGGTGGAGTGCTTGGACGGCTGGTGGTCTTCTTGCGCGGCGCCTCGGTGGGCGGCGCATCAAGCGGCTCGCTGGACGGCGGCGTCTGTGCCAGCGCAGTGGTGGCGCACAGCATGGCCACACAGGCGAGCGACAGGATTCCAGCACGGCGGCACCCAAAGGGGTGCGTCGAAGAGCGATGCATCTTGCGAAGACTCCGAGTGATGAGGTGTGTCTGAGGGGGTCTCGGTCTTGCACATCAAAGACCAGCGGTCTGTGAGGGTCGTGTCAGAACCTTCGCCTGCATGCAGGCAGCGGTTCCAGAGTGAACGGGGGAAGGTACCCACCCCCCACAGCGCTCGCAATGCGGCAAAGGCCTGTGGACAGCCTGTCCAAGCGGCGACCAAAATCGCGCAAGTGCTTGCTGCAACGCTGCTTGCATTGACCATCGCGCAGACAGCCCCTGCCCCACGCCGCCACGGGGACAGAAAAACCCTCTTTGTTCCCCAAAACCATTCAAGTCGGCGTGCATCGCTACACTCGCGCCGCGCATGCAGCAACATCATTCTCAACTGGCCCGTCTGGCCCTGGAAGACGGAACGGTGTTCCACGGCACGGCGTTCGGCGCCACCACGCCGGGCACTGAAGCCGCGGGCGAAGTCGTGTTCAACACCGCCATGTGCGGCTATCAGGAAGCGCTGAGCGACCCCAGCTACACCGGCCAGATCCTCACCATGACCGCCACGCAGATGGGCAACTACGGCGTGGCAGCCGAGGACATCGAAAGCGGCAAGCCGCAGGTGAAGGCGTTCGTGGTGCGCGAGCTGGCTCGCCTGCACTCGAATTACCGCGCCGAAACCGGGCTTTCTGCATGGTTGGCCAAGCACGGCATTCCCGGCATCGCCGGCATCGACACGCGCGCGCTGGTGCGAAAGCTTCGCACGCAGGGTGCGTTGCGTGGGGTGGTGGCGGTGGGTGACAGCCCAAGCGACGCCGAACTGGTCGCGCGCGCGAAGGCCATTCCGAGCATGGCGGGACAGAATCTTGCCGCGTGTGTCAGCCCCGCGGCGCGCGGCGCGTTCACCGAAGACCTGGGCGCATGGAGCCCGGAGCCATCGCGCGCATCCGGTCGCACCTTCGTGGTGGCATCGCTCGACTGCGGCGCCAAGCGCAACATCTATCGCAACCTGGTCGACCGAGGCTGCACGCTGGTCACGCTGCCACACGATGCCACCGCCGCCGACATCCGCGCGGTGAAGCCCGACGGCCTGTTCATCAGCAACGGCCCGGGCGACCCCGCCGTGGTGGAGGCGACCATCCGCACCTTTGCGCGAAATCGCCGGTGAAATCCCCACTTTCGGCATCTGCCTGGGCCACCAGCTGCTCGCCCTCAGCCTGGGCGCCACCACCTGGAAACTGAAGTTCGGCCACCGCGGATCCAACCAGCCCGTGCGCAACCTGCTCACGGGTCGCGTGGAGATCACCAGCCAGAACCACGGCTTCTGCGTGGATGAGAAGACGCTGCGTGCCGCGGGTGGCGAACCCACGCACGTGCACCTGAACGACGGCACGCTGGCCGGATTCCGCCATGTGCACAAGCCCATCTTCTGCGTGCAGTACCACCCGGAGGCAAGCCCGGGTCCACACGACAGCAGCTACCTCTTCGACTGCTTCATCGACATCATGCAGAGCCGCAAGCCCCTCACCGCCGAGGTGATGGAGAAGCACCAGTCCGCTGCCGCTCGCGCGGCCGCCGCGGTGGCGGTGTAACGAGCGCCGCATGGGCGGCCTGTTCGGCAACGATCCGCTTGAAGCGCTGGGGGCGCATGGCGCGAGACGGCGCAACGCCAAGTCGCGCAGCGATGCACCACGCACCATGCGCACGAGCGCGCCCATCACCATCGCGCAACGCGTGCTGGTGGCGGTTGAGCGCGGCGTGGATGCGTACCCGGAAGGACTCACCTACGGCGTCACACCCGAACTGGCGCCGCTTCGCGCTGGCCAACGCGTCACCGTGCCACTTGGCCGCGGTGACGCCACCACGCACGGCTGGGTGGTGCGCGTGCTGGAATCAGCGGAAAACACGGGCATTTCAGACACAAAGTTGAAGGCCGTGCACAGCGTTGATGACACGGTTGCGCTGCCGGCACAGGTGATGGAACTGGCCCGCTGGATGAGCGCCTACTACGCGTGCCCACTCGGCGTGGCACTCGCCGGCGTGCTGCCTGCAGCGGTGAAGAAGGGCGTGGGTCGCGTGGATCGCACCTTCGTGTCGCTCACGCAGCGTGGTCGCGACGTGATCGCGCAACTGCAGGCCGCCGCGCAGCAACGCGCGCGACGCGGCAAGAAGGACGCCGCCGCAGCGCAGCCGCCCCGCTTCTCGCCAGCACAGAAGCGACTGCTCGAAGCGTTGATCGATCGCCCCGCCGACGCCGACGCGATCGAAAGCGCCGAGCTGCTCGCCGCCGCAACCGTGGCAACCAAGTCACCACTCCACTCGCTCGCCACGCTCGGCCTGCTCGAACTCACCACGCGCTCGCATGTGGAAGCCGACTGGCTGGAACAAGCGGCGCGATTGGAGAACCGTACCCCCACGCCACCCGCACTCACCCCCGACCAGCAGCGCGCAGTCAGCGCCATCGGGTCGACGATTTCCGGGGGTTTTTCGCAGCATCTGCTCTTCGGCGTCACCGGCAGCGGCAAGACCGAGGTGTACCTGCAGCTGATGCAGCAGTGCCTCGACGCCGGCCGCACCGCGCTGCTGCTGGTGCCCGAAATTTCGCTCACGCCCCAGACCGCCGGTCGCGTGCTCGATCGCTTTCCCAACGAACGCGTGGCCATCCTGCACAGCGCACTCACCGCCGCGCAGCGCAACCAGCAGTGGATGCTGGTTGCCGAAGGCAAGGCGCGCGTCGTGGTGGGCGCACGCAGCGCCGTGTTCGCACCGATCCCCGATGACCAACTCGGTCTGGTGCTGGTCGACGAGGAGCACGATCAGAGCTACAAGCAGGATCAGGCGCCGCGCTATCACGGCCGCGATCTGGCGATCCGACGCGCGCAGATCGCCGCGTGCCCCATCGTGCTCGGCAGCGCCACGCCCAGTCTCGAGAGCTGGTTCAACGCCACCGAACGCGGCACCAGCGTGCTGCATCGACTGCCCACGCGCGCACCGGGCCTCACCACACCCAAGGTCGAAATCATCGATTTTTCGGCCGATGTACGCCGATTTCGCGATCGCCGCGTGCACCTGCTCGGCGAGCGACTGGCCGAAAGTCTTGCGCGCGTGGTGAGCGAAGATGGCCAGGCCATCCTGCTTTTGAACCGTCGCGGCTACGCCAACTGGATCAGCTGCAGCGCGCGTTGCGGCTGGATGATGCGATGCGAGCACTGTGACGCCGGCATGGTGTGCCACGAAGGTCCGCGCGCACGCTTCGTTCGCTGTCACCATTGCCTCACCGAGCAGCGACTGCCCGAGAAGTGCCCCGACTGCGCCGCCTCGGTCACCGTGTTTGGCCTTGGCACGCAGCGCGTGGAAGAGGAACTCGTTCGCGTGCATCCCGCGCTGGCCGTTCCCGGCGCCGTGCTGCGCGTGGATGGCGACAGCATGCGCGGCAGCCGCGACCTGCATGACGCGCTCGGTCGCTTCGCCACAGGCGAGGTGCGCGTGCTGGTCGGCACACAGATGATCGCCAAGGGCCTCGACTTCCCCAATGTGCGGCTGGTGGGCGTGGTGAACGCCGACACCGCCATCAACCTGCCCGACTTCCGTGCCGCCGAGCGCACCTTTCAGTTGGTGAATCAGGTGGCCGGCCGATGCGGTCGCGGCAGCAGCGGCGGGCGCGCCATCGTGCAAACCTTCCAGCCCGACGCCGCCGCCATCCGCCTGGCCGCCGCCCACAACTTCGAAGGCTTTGCCGCACAGGAACTTGCGGCTCGAAAGCAGTTCGGCCTGCCGCCCTACCGCCGCATGGCGCGCGTGGTGGTTCGCCACGCCAGCGAAACCGCTGCGCGCGATGAAGCCAAGCGCGTCCGCGACGCGCTCGACCGCCTGCCCGAATGCAAGGGCTGCGAGGTGCGTGGCCCACACGCCTGCCCGATCACCCGCGTTTCCGACCGTTTCCGCATGCAGGTTGAGATGTTCGCCCCCGACGCCGCGGCCCTGCAGCGCTTGATCACCGCGGCCCGCAACGCCGGTGCCTTCCCAGGCGGCGAACTTGCGGCGGTGGATGTGGATCCGGTGGCACTGCTCTGATCGTCGCCAAGCGCGCCGCGGCCAGAG
>RFQW01000133.1 GCA_009924765.1 Planctomycetota bacterium
TCGTTCCAACCGAAGTGTCGGCGACCGACGGGTCCTTCACCGACAAGGTGGTCATCACCTGGGCTGGGGCTTCAAGCAGCAGCTACAAGATCTTCCGCGCCACGGGGTCGGGCACAGCCACGCAGATCGGCACGAGCGGCACCACATCGTTCAACGACACCACCGCCCTGCCTGCCACGCTGTACACGTATTCGGTGAGGACCACCTCGCCAAGCGGTGACAGTGCGTCAAGTCAGACCGACACGGGATGGGTGGGCCTGAGCGCACCCGCGACCGTGACCGCAAGCAAGGGCACCAGCAGCACGGCAGTGAACCTGTCGTGGTCGGCCGTGAGCGGCGCGACGGGCTACACGGTGTATCGCGCGACTGGCCAGGTGGCTGGCACCCAGCTCGCCTCGACCACAGGCACCTCCTACGTGGATCAGACGGCCGAACCCGGCGCGTACTACACCTACACCGTCGCAGCCAACAGCGCGTTGGGCGCCTCCAGTACCAAGGGTGATACCGGTTGGCGCATGCTGAGCGCACCAACCAGCGTCAGCGCCACCGATGGAACCGACACGAGCAGCGTGACGATCACCTGGGCAGCGCCGGCAGGTGCCACGCGCTACTCCATCTTCCGCGCCGAAGGCACCGCCACCGCAGTGCTGATCGGCAGCACGCTCGCACCAGTCGTGTCGTTCACCGACACCAGCGCTGCAGCGGCCAAGTTGTACACCTACTCGGTCAGCGCATGGGGAAGCACGGGTGCAGGCGAAAGCGCCCGCAGCGTGAGCAACACGGGCTGGCGCGGCATGGTGCCCCCGACGGGCGTGAGCGCAAGTGATGGCACCAGCACCTCGCAGGTCACGATCAGCTGGAACGCGACCCTCGGCGCGGTGAGCTACCGGGTGTATCGCGGCGCGACGCTGATCAGCTCCACGAATGGCCGCGCGATCCCCGACACGTCGGCCACGCCCGGCACCGTTTACGCCTACACCGTGGTGGCCGTCGGCCCCACCGGCACGGGTGAAAGCGCCCGAAGCGGTGCCGACAACGGGTGGCGCAATCTCTCCGCACCCACGGGCCTGGTGGCCACCAAGAATCTCGCCACCAAGATTCAGGTGCGGTGGAACAGCGTGAGCAGTGCAACCGGCTACTCGGTGTACCGCGGCACTTCGGCGTCGTCGATGGCGTTCCTGGCCATCGCGTCGGGTGCGACCTATGACGACACGACGGCGGTTGCAGGCACCACCTACTACTACGCGGTGAGCACCCGCAGCGCCGGCGGCGACAGCGTGCGCAGCAACACCGACACCGGCGTGCGCGTGGCCAGCCTGCTGGGCGGCAACGATCCCAAGCCGGGTGATGCGGGCGCGGGCGACGGCGCTGCACCAGGCACCACCGCTCCCACCGAAGAGACCGAGGAGCCTGCCCCGATGGGCGTGGAGCGCTACCTGCAGGTGGTGGCGGTGACCAAGGATGTGGCGGTTGCGTGCGCGGCCGCCACGACCGAGGCCACCGAACTGCCTGCCGACGCGAGTCAGGCCGAGGACGGCACCGAAACCCCGTCGGCGCAGCCACCGGAGGAACCGAGCTTCATCGATCTGGACCAGAACGGCGAGGCCGACCTGTGCCAGTTGCGACGCGGCGACCTGGATCTGAACGGCACCATCAACGAGGGCGATCTGGCCCTGCTGCTGACCATGCTAGGTGAGGCGCCGGTGATGGGCTTCGGCGACCTGAACGATGACGGCGTGATCGATGCCACCGACGTGGCCGAACTCACCGCGCGGCAGGTGCCTGCGGAATCCACCACGCGCTGACCGCGTTGCGCGAGCGTTGACTCTTTGTTCAGCCGCGTGCCACGCGCACGGCGTGCCACAGCTTCTTGCCGCGCTTCAGCAGGGCCACTTCGCCATGCAGCAGGTGCGCGGTCTGCAGGCGACCCTCGGCGGCGGCCTTCTCGCCATTCACGCTGACGGCACCTGCGGCCAGGAATTCGCGCGCCTCGCGCTTGCTTGAAGCCAGCGACGTGGTGGGCAGCAGATCGAGCAGCGCCACACCCTCGCCCGCCAGTTGCGCGGCGGGAACCTCGGTGGTGGGCAGGTCGGTGATCACGTCTTTCAGCAACGAGGCGCTCAGGCTGCGCACATCGCCGCTGAACAGCGCGGTGGCGGCGGCCTTGGCATGCGCGGTCTCGGTGGCGCCGTGCACCATGTCGGTCACGGCATCGGCGAGCGCGCGCTGCGCGGCGCGTTCCTGCGGCGCGGTCCTGTGCTGCGCTTCCAGCGCCTCGATCTCCTCGCGGCCCATGAAGGTGAACCAGCGCAGCAGCTGCCCCACCTGGTCGTCGGCGGCGTTCAGGAAGAACTGGTGGAAGCGGTACGGGCTGGTCTTCTCGGCGCTCAGCCACACGTTGCCCGACTCGCTCTTGCCGAACTTGGTGCCGTCGCTCTTCAGCAGCAGCGGCGCGGTGGCGCCGAAGGCATGCGCGCCGGTGACGCGGCGGATCAGGTCCACGCCGCTCACGATGTTGCCGAACTGGTCGCTGCCGCCCACCTGCAGCGTGCAGCCCGCGGCGCGGTGCAGGTGCAGGAAGTCGTAGGCCTGCAGGATCATGTAGCTGAACTCGGTGTAGCTGATGCCCTGCTCGCGGCCCTCGAGCCGGCTGGACACGCTGTCGCGCGCGATCATCTGGTTCACGCTGAAGTGCTTGCCCACGTCGCGCAGCATGTCGATGTAGCCGAGGCCTCCCAGCCAGTCGGCGTTGTTCACGATGCGCGCAGCGTTCGAACCGGTGAAGTCGAGCAGGCGCTGCATCTGCGCCTTCTGGCCGTTCAGGTTGTGCTGCACGCGGTCGGCGTCGAGCAGCGTGCGCTCGCTGGCCTTGCCGCTTGGGTCGCCGATCATGCCGGTGGCGCCGCCCACCACCGCGATCGGGGTGTGGCCGCAGCGCTGCAATCTCGCCAGCAGCACCACGCTGACAAGGTTGCCCACAGTGAGGCTGTCGGCGGTCGGGTCGAAGCCGCAGTAGCCCGTGCGACTGCCGCTGGCCAGGTGCGCCGCGAGTCCGTCCGTGGCCTGGTGCAGCATGCCGCGCCAGGCCAGTTCGCCGAGGTAGTCGCCGTGGGGCATGGGGCGGAGTTTAGCGGGATCAGGCACGGGCTCCTGAATGTGCGATTGTTCTCAGCCTCCGCCGGCTTTAGACTCCTTCAAATGGTGATCCGGCGCCTCCACTCAAATCGGGCCTGCCTCTTCCTGACTGCGCAAATCTGTCTTTGGTCCACAGCAGCGCTATTGGCGACCCCCTGCTCTGCAGCAACAATGTCTTCATCCAATAGCGCGCCCTCAATCGCCAATAGTGACGCGGCAATTGTCTACGTGCTGAAGTTGCACGGCACTGTCGGAAAGATCCCGGGAGATCGTTCCGGCCTTCGTGCCATCACTTCTGAAGCGCTAGGCACCGGGCTGGAGAAGGCCCGCAAGGCAAATGCCGCGGTGGTTGTTCTTGACATCGATGGTCCTGGCGGGCTTGTCAGCGAGATGCAAGAAATGATTCAAGTTCTCCTGAAGGCGCAAATCGGCGGAATGCGGATCGTCGCATATCCGCGTGATGCCTTTAGTGCTTGGTCTATCGTTGCGCTCGCTTGCAAAGAAATCATTGTGACTCCAACCTCTCGCATGGGCGCTGCTGTAACAATTCGAAAGGTGGGGTCAGAGTATGTAGAGGCCCCCGAGGGCGTCGACGCCATCTCTCAAAAATTTGCCGCCCCATGGCACGCCCTCTGTCGACAAATCAATGATCTGACCCGGCGTCCTCCATGCATCGCGGACGCGATGATGATTCAGGAGAACGAGTTGTGGTGGAGCCCCTCCCAAGGGTTCTCGGACAAAAGAGGTGTGGGCGCCGACTGGGAGTGTCTTGATGATGCGATTAAAGTGTGTTGCCTTACGGGGACGGAGATGGTTCGTACGAAGCTCGCGCTCGGAAGCGCCAAAAATGATGACGAATTGCCGGCGCTTCTTAATTGCGGGCAGAATGCGCAGATAAAGATCGATCAGCAACCAGCCGTCGCTGCGGCACCGAAAACTGCGACCAACAAGCCTGCTGATCTCCGGCCAGCTGCGGAGCGCGTACGCAACGCGCTCTCATTTTCCGGGATGGTGAATTTTGATCGACAATTGATCGAGGGTAAGCCGCGCAGGCAGGAGACCGATGAGGACATCGCAAAGCGCGTGAATCGTGAACTAAATAAGGTCCTGCGCACCCTGCCAGACGCTCAAAGTGTCACCTCTAATCAAGACTTTGCGGCCGATCTCGAAGAAACAAAAAATCTCCTGAGAGAAGCGATCCGCCACGCAAGCAAGAAGGCTTTCCCCGCATCCGCCGAGCGCCTGAGGGCTGCTCAAGCGGTAATGCGGGAACTCGGCGGAACCTATTGATCCCCCCTCACTTCACCATCGCCGCGCTCTTGCTCTGGATCTTCGCCAGCATCTCGTTCCAGCTCTTCACGAAGCTGGCCGCGCCTTCCTGCTGCAGCTCGAGCGCGCAGGCGTCCACGCTGCAACCCACCTTCTCCATGGCCGCCAGCGTGCTGGGGCCATTGCCGCCGTCGGTGCGCAGCAGGCCTTCCATCTTGCCGTGGTCGAAGAACGCGTGCAGCGTCTCCTCGGGCATGGTGTTCACCGTGCGCGCCGCCGCCAGCGCGGTGACGTACATGCTGTCGGGAAGGCTGGGATCCTTGGTGCTGGTGCTGGCCATCAGCAGGCGCTGCGGACGCGCGCCCTTGTCCTGCAGGGCCAGGAAGCGGTCGCTGGCGTACAGCTGCGCGTAGGCCTGGTAGCAGCACTCGCCGATGGCGATGCCGGACTTGTTCTTCAGCGCGTCAGGCACCTTGGGGTTCACCTTCTTCTCCCAGCGGCTGATGAACACGCTGGCCACGCTCTCCACGCGCAGGCTCTTGCCTTCCTTGGCGCGACGCTCGAGGCCCTTCAGGTAGGCGTCGGCGGCGGCCAGATACTGCTTGGGGCTGAACAGCAGCGTCACGTTCACGCTGATGCCGCGGTAGGTGAGTTCCTCGATGGCGGGCAGGCCCTCGGGCGTGCCTGGCACCTTGATGAACAGGTTGGGGCGGTTCGCCTTGGCATGCAGCGCCACGGCCTGCTCGATGGTGGTCTTGGTGTCGCTGGCCAGCAGCGGGCTCACCTCAAGGCTCACCCAGCCGTCGATGCCGCCGGTGCGCTCGTGCACGCCCTTGAAGGCGTCGGCCGCCTTGGTGAGGTCGGTGATGGCCAGCTCGAAGAACAGCTTCTCGCCGTCGATGCCCTTGGCCAGCAGCTCGTTGATCTGCGGGTCGTAGTCGTTGCTGCCGGTGATGGCCTTCTCGAAGATGGTGGGGTTGCTGGTCAGGCCCACCACGCTCCAGTTGTGGATGTACTCGGCCAGCTTGCCGGTGGCCAGCATGCTGCGGGTGATGTTGTCGACCCAGATGCTCTGGCCGGCGATGGAAAGAAGGCTGGTGGCGCGTGGATTCGACATGGTGGTGGCTCCTTGGTTGAAGCGGCGATGCTAGCGAACTTCGCGCCATCACCGCAAAGGTTGCGTTCAGACGAAGTCGCCCGCGGCGGCGTAG
>RFQW01000134.1 GCA_009924765.1 Planctomycetota bacterium
ACGATGGTCACCTTGTCGCCGGACAGGTTCATCTGCGTCACCGATCCGGCTGCAGCCACCTTCTTCTGCTCGGTGCCGTCCCACTTCACGCTGTAGATGCCCGGGCCGCCGTCGTTGCCGGCGAACACCACGCGATCACCGGCGGGCGTGATCTCCAGTCCGCTCTCGTCGCCGGCCATGCGCGTGAGGCGATGCACGCGCATGTAGGCGTCGGCCAGTCGGTAGTCGGGACCAGCGGACTTGCTGTCCTTCTTCTCCTCGTCCGATGCCTTTTCGTCGCCCTCGGGCTTGTCCGCTTCGGCCTTCGCCGCGCGCTTGGGCTTCTTGGCATTCGGCGATGGCAGTGGCTTGCGCTTCTTGGCGGCATCGCCGGCGTCCTTGAAGTACGCCTCCTGCTCGGCCTTGGTCAGCGCCTCCACGCTTGGATCCAGCGCCAGCGTGTACACGTCGGCCTCGTTGTTCACGCGGCTCGACAGGAAGGCAAGCAGCTTGCCGTCGGCGCTGAACCGTGGCGCGCGATCATTGTCGGGGTGGCGCGTGAGGTTGATCGGCTCGGCGGAACCGTCCGCTGGGGCGATCCAGATGTCGCGGTTGAAGTCGCGATCGTCCTGCGCGAACGCGATCCACTTCGAATCCGGGCTCCATCGCCATTCGAGCTCGTTGTCCCAACCCGGGCGGAACACGCGCTCGGTGCTGCCGGCCAGATCGAGCAGCACCAGATCGCCGCCGCGGCGGAACGACAGCGTCTTGCCATCGGGACTGGGTTGCGGTTCGCGCTCGGACTTCGCGGTGGCGACCACGGGCTTGATGTCGAAGGCCACGGCCTCGGTCCATCGCGCCGGATCCAGGCGGGGGTCCTTCGGCTTCGCGTCCTCCTTCTTCTGGTCGTCCTTCGCTGGTTCGTCCTTCTTCGACTCTTCCTTCGACTTCGAGTCGTCGGCGGGCTTCGCTTCGGCGGCGGGGGCTTCGGCGCATCCGCCTTGGGTTCATCCTTGGAGACAGGCGCGTCCTTCTTCACATCCTCCTTCGGTTCCTCGGCCTTGGGCGCCTCCTTCTTGGGCGGATTGGCCTCCTTGCGGATCTCGCTGCGCGTGCGCGACACCAGCGCCTCCATCACGTCGTCGTTGCCGCTTGCATCGGAGACGAAGTACAGGCGCGTTCCATCGGGGCTCCACGCGATGTCGCGCTCGTGCCATGGCGCGCTGGTCACGCGCACCACCGGCGCCTTCTCATCCATGCTGCGCACGAACACGTCGCCGTAGGCCACGAATGCCATCGACTTGCCGTCTGGACTGGCCTGCGCCTCGGTGATGTCCTTGTCCACCTTGCGCATCTCCACGGGATCGGGCTCGTCGGCGCTCGCGTTGATGACCAGTGCCTGCGGCTTGGCGTCGGGCTTGGTCAGGTCCAGTCGGTACAGCTGCGAGCCGCGCGTCAGGAACACGGTGTTTCCGTCGGCGCTCACGTCGAAGGCGGTCACATCGTCGGGGAATGCGGTCAACTGCGTGCCGCCGGACTCGATCGCGTCCTTCAGCGTCTTGCGGTACAGGTTCACCGCGCCGTCACGGTCGGAGAGGTACAGGTACGCATCGGTGCCCAGCCACTGCCCCTGGCCGTCGTTGCCCATCCAGCTGGTGAGGCGCTGGAACGCCTGCTCGGGCGGCTTGCCCGGCGTGTAGGTCCACACATCGCGTGCATCAGGACCGTGGTAGCCGCGACGCAGCCAGCTGTTGCCACCGCGCTCGAAAAGCACCACGCCGTTGGCGTTGGCGGTGGGGCGCGTGCCGAAGGCGTCGTGCACGCGTGCAAGCGGGCCGCCTTCAAGGGAAACCTGGTAGGGGCGCATGGCGCGGTACAGGTCGCCCTCCCGCGAAGCATCCACCATCACGACCGGCTTGCCGTCGGCGCCGGTTCCAAGACCACCCAGCAGCACGGCACTGTCGCCGAAGGTGAGCTGGCGTGGCTCGCCGCCCGCTGCGGGCATGGCCCAGATGTTGCGCGCACCTTCGCGCGAACTCTCGAACACCAGCGTCGTTCCATCGCGCGTGAAGATGGAGCGCAGGTCGTCGCCCGGATTCGTGGTCAGTCGCACGGCTTCACCACCGGCCGCGGGCGCACGCCACAGGTCGCCGCGCCAACTGAACACCACGCTGGTGCCATCGGGACTGGCAGCCGGATAACGCGGCAGTTCCACCGTGGCGGCCATGGCGTTGGAGGCGAGCAGGGACAGCAGGAGGGTGGTGGCGGGCATGCGTGAATCCTTTGGTCAAGTCGCGATTCACAAAAAGGTAGCGATGTGCGTAGGTGGGGTGCATGTGTTCCGACTGGTTACGACCGAGATTCTTGACAATTGGGAGTGGCATTCGATCTTTCACGCACAACAAAGAGGACCCGACAGTCCTCAGGGAGGCAAGGGAAACATGGACACGAACCGAGGTAGTGAGGGAATGCAGGGATGCTGTGGTGGTGGCTGCTGTGGCGGCGCCGGAGCCCAGCCGACGAAGTTCGAGCACCTTCGAGGCCTGCTTCAGCGCATGGACCGGACCGTGGATTCGACCCGCGACCGGCGTACGGGCAAGGTCATGGTGGAGCCAACCAGCACGCCAGCCCCGATTCCGTTCCCGCGGGCCGCCCAGCCCAGCGCCAGCGGCAAGCCGCGGGCGGTGGCCAAGAGTCTGCAGGATTTCGAGGCCGCCTTCGCCCGCGTGTCGGGCCGCCAGGCTGGCTGAGAACCGGACACCGTCGACATCCGTCCAAGGAGGGTCGATGAGTCGGATCGCGAAGGCAGCAACGGATACATTCCGTTCCCCATGCGCCCCGACTCATTGACCTTCCTTCGGACCCTGCTCGACACCCCCAGCCCCAGCGGCTTTGAACGACCCGGCCAGCAGGTGTGGCTGAGTTACGTTCGCCCCTTCGCCGACAAGGTGTGGAACGACGCCTACGGCAACTGCTTCGCCAGCGTGGAGCCCGCGGGCGTGAAGCCCGGCGCGAAGGTGATGACCGTCGCGCTGTGCGGCCATGCCGACGAGATCGGCCTGATGGTGAATCACTTCGACTCGAACGGCTACATCTACTGCCGCTCGATCGGTGGCATCGATGCGGGCAGCATCGTCGGCAAGCGCATCCAGTTCACCAGTTCGGTGCCCGGCGTGAAGAACCCGGTGCTGGGCGTGATCGGCGCCACGGCCATCCATCTGCAGGACAAGAGCGGCGAAGGCAAGGTTCGCAAGCTGCATGAGCTGTACATCGACATCGGCGCCAAGGACATGGCGGCCGCGCAGGCCATGGTGAACATCGGCGACCCCGGCGTGTTCCTGGATGGCAGCATGCTGATGGGCGACGGTCTGATCATCGCGCGTGGCCTGGACAATCGCATCGGCACGTTCGCCGCGGCGGAGGGCCTTCGACTCGCCGCCGAGAAGCGCGGTGAACTGAAGGTGCGCGTGGTGGCGGTGAGCACGGTGCAGGAGGAAGTGGGTCTGCGAGGCGCCGCGATGATCGCCGAGGCGCTGCACCCCGACGTGGCGCTGGTGACCGATGTGGGCCACGCCACCGACAGCCCGGGCATCAACCACGCGCAGCACGGCCATTTCAAGCTGGGCGGCGGACCCAAGATCTCGATCGGTGGCTCGATGCAGCCCGAGGTGGTGCAGCGGCTGTTCGACGTGGCGAAGCAGAAGGACATCGTGGTGCAGCGCACCGCAGCGCCGGGCAGCAGCGGCACCGACACCGACGCCATCTTCGTGCGGCGCGGCGGCATTCCCAGCGGTCTGGTGAGCCTGCCGATCCGCTACATGCACACCACGGTCGAGATGACGGCGCTGAAGGATCTGGAGCAGATCGGCGAGATCTTCGCCGGCTTCTGCATGAGCCTGAAGGGCGACGAGACGTTCGTTCCCAAGCTCTGAACCGTTGATTCATCTTTCACCGCTAGACTGACCCCATGTTCCGCTTCGTGCGAGAAGCCTTTCGCGACATCCGCAACACCGGCAGCGTGTGGCCCAGCAGCCCCGCACTGGCGAAGGCGATGACGCGTGGCCTGAGCGATCTGCGCGGCAGTCGTCGCGTGCTGGAGGTGGGTCCGGGCACCGGACCCTTCACGGAGCGACTGCTGAAGAACCTGCGCGATGGCGACCACTTCGACATCGTGGAGATGAACGAGGCGTTCTGCCGCGATCTGGAGAAGCGACTGCTTGTGCCGCATCGACGCAAGCGCCCGGGCGTGAAGGTGGCCCTGCATGCAGCGGCGATCGAGAAGGCGGAACTGCAGGGGCCCTACGACCTGATCGTGTGCGGTCTGCCGTTCAACAACTTTCCTCCGGCGCTGGTGCGATCCATCTTTCGGCGCATGATGAGCCTGCTGCGCGAAGGTGGCGAACTGGCGTACTTCGAGTACGCGGGCGTGCGCACCATGAAGGCGCCGCTGGTGGGCCCGAGCGGCCGAAAGCAGCTGAAGGGCATCGCGAAGGTGAACGAAAGCCTGCGTCGCAAGCACAAGGGCAAGCGCGAACTGGTGCTGGGCAACCTGCCGCCGGCGGTGGCCACGCACCTGCGCAAGAGCAAGGATGCGGCGGCGCAGCGACCCGCGCGAAAGAAGAAGAAGTCGCGCGCGAAGAGCCGAGCCTGAAATTCCATGGCGCGCGTGAACGAGCATTTCCTGAAGCTGGCGGCGGGCTACCTGTTCCCCGAGATCGCGCGGCGCGTGAGCGTGTTCGCCGCGGAACGACCGGATCTGGCGAAGAACATCGTGCGCTGCGGCATCGGCGACGTGACCGAACCGCTGCCCGCGGTGGCGGTGAAGGCGCTGCATGAAGGCGTGGATGACCTGGCCACGCGCGAGCGTTTCCAGGGATACGGCCCCGCCACGGGCCACGAGTTCGTGCGCAAGGCGATCGCGCAGTGCGAGTTCCGCGATCGTGGCGTGCAGGTGGCCGACGACGAGATCTTCCTGTCGGATGGCAGCAAGCCCGATGCGAGCAACTTCCTGGAGATCCTGGGCTCGGGCAACCGCATCGCGGTGCCGGATCCGGTGTACCCGGTGTACGTGGACACCAACGTGATGGCCGGCAACACCGGCGTGGCGCTCGACGGTGGTCGCTACGAAGGTTTGCTGTACATGGAAGGCACGCCCGCCAACGGATTCGTGCCGCAGCCGCCGAGCGAGCGCGTGGATGTGGTGTACCTGTGCTTTCCGAACAACCCGACGGGCGCCACCATCTCGCGTGCCGCACTGAGAGCGTGGGTGGAGTGGGCGCGCGCCAACGACGCGATCATCCTGTTCGATGCCGCCTACGAGGCCTATGTGCGAAGCGACGACGTGCCGCGCAGCATCTTCGAGATCGATGGCGCGCGACAGTGCGCAGTCGAGTTCCGCAGCTTCTCGAAGAATGGCGGCTTCACGGGCCTGCGATGCAGCTACACCGTGGTGCCGAAGGAACTCACAGGCAGCGCGCCGGACGGCAGGCGCGTGCCGCTGCATGGCCTGTGGACGCGACGCTGGAGCACCTGCAGCAACGGCGTGAGCTGGCCGGTTCAGAAGGCCGCCGCGGCGCTGTGCACGCCCGAGGGACAGGCGCAGATGCGCGCGCTGACCGACTTCTATCT